>JABFVJ010000511.1 GCA_013362835.1 Nonomuraea sp.
GAGCACGGCGTCGAGCAGTTGCCGGTAGACCTGTGCGGCCAGGTCACCGTGGCCTTCGAGGCTGATGTGCACGTCCAACTTGGCCCAATCAACTAGCCGGAAATTGGAGCTTATTTCGGGACAAGCCAGGCGGCAAGATGGCCACATGACCGAACGCATGGATCTCGGAGCACTGGCCGGCGAGGCGTACAAGGCGATGGCCGGCCTGGACAGATTCGTCGCCCACAGCACCCTCCCCAAGCCCCTGCTCGAACTGGTACGGCTGCGCGCCAGCCAGATCAACGGCTGCGTCTACTGCGTGGACATGCACAGCTCGGACGCCAAGCAGGCGGGGGAGAGCGACGCCCGGCTGCACGCCGTGGCCGTCTGGCGCGAGGCCCCCTTCTTCACCGCCCAGGAACGCGCCGCCCTGGCCTTCACCGAGGCCGCCACCCGGCTCTCCACCGACGACGTCACCGACGAGGTGTGGGCCGAGGCCGCCGCCCACTTCGACGAGCCGCAGCTCGCCGCCCTGGTCGTGGCCGTGGCCACCATCAATGCCTGGAACCGGATGGGCGTCGCCACCCGGATGACCCCAGAGTCGTACAAGGCGTGAACAAGCAGCGCGTTCTCGCGGCGGCGCAGCTCGCCAACGCCATCGGCGACGGCGCCTACCTCGTCACGTCGGCGCTCTACTTCGCCAGGATCGTCGGCCTGTCGGTCACCGAGATCGGGCTCGGCCTCACGCTGGGCTGGGCCGTGGGCTCGGTGGCCGGGGTGCCGCTCGGCCACCTGGCCGACCGGCGCGGGCCGCGTGGCGTGGCCGTGCTGCTCGCGCTCACGACCGCCGTGGCCGCCGGCTCGTTCGTGTTCGTCCGCTCGTACGCGCTGTTCGTGCTGGTCGCCTGCCTCTACGGAACCGCCCAGACCGGGCTGTCGGCGGCCCGGCAGGCGCTGCTCGCCGGGCTGATCGAGCCGGCGCGCCGTACGGTGGTGCGGGCGGTGCTGCAGTCCACGCTCAACGGCGGCCTCGCCGTGGGCGCGGCGCTCGGCGGCGTCGCGCTGACCGTCGACACCCGTGCCGGATATGTCGCCGTGTTCGCGCTCGACGCCCTGAGCTTCCTGGTCGCCGCGTCGGTCCTGCTCAGGCTGCCCGCCGTACGTCCCGCGCCCGCGTCGCCCGGCCCCCGGCTGGCCGTGCTGCGGGATCGGCCGTACGCGCTGGTCACGCTGGTCAACGCGGTCATGCTGTTCTACATGCCGCTGCTCAGCCTGGTGGTGCCGCTCTGGATCGCCCAGCGCACCTCGGGGCCCACGTGGCTGGTCTCGGTGCTGCTCGTCCTCATCACCGGCAGCGTCCTGCTCTTCCAGGTACGCGTGGCCGGACGGGTACGGAACCTGCGCGACGCCGCCTCGGCCGTACGGTGGGCCGGAATCGTCATGTTCGCCGCGTGCGCGGTGTTCGCGCTCAGCCCGTACGGCTGGATCTTCCTGATCGCGGCGGCCTGCCTCCAGGTCGTGGGGGAGATGCTGCTCGCCGCCGGCGCCTGGGAGATCGGCTTCGGCCTGGCCCCCGACGACAAACAGGGCCAGTACCAGGGCTTCTTCGGCACCGGCACGGCCGTGGCGAGGATGCTCGGCCCGGCCGCGCTCACCGCGCTCGTGCTCGACGGCGGAACCCTCGGCTGGCTGCTGCTGGGCCTGGCGTTCCTGACGGCCGGCGCCGCGATGGCGCCGGCCGTCAGATGGGCCCAGCGATCACTTGAACCGGCGTAGCCGCAGGCTGTTGCTCACCACGAACACGCTGGAGAACGCCATCGCGGCGCCCGCGATCATCGGGTTGAGCAGGCCCAGCGCGGCCAGCGGCAGCGCGGCCACGTTGTAGGCGAAGGCCCAGAACAGGTTGCCCTTGATCGTGCCGAGCGTCCTGCGCGAGAGCCTGATCGCGTCGGCCGCCACCAGCAGGTCGCCCCTGACCAGGGTCAGGTCGGACGCCTCGATCGCGGCGTCGGTGCCCGTGCCCATCGCGAGGCCCAGGTCGGCCTGTGCCAGCGCGGCCGCGTCGTTGACGCCGTCACCGGCCATCGCCACGACCTTGCCTTCGGACTGCAGCCGCTTGACCACGTCGACCTTGTCGGCGGGCAGCACCTCGGCGATCACCTCGTCGATGCCGACCTCGGCCGCGACCTGGCGGGCGACGGCGTCGTTGTCGCCGGTGAGCAGGACCGGGGTGAGGCCCAGCGCCTTCAGCCTGCCGATGGCCTCCTTGCTGGTGGGCTTGACCACGTCGGCCACCGTCAGCAGCGCCCTGGCCCTGCCGTCCCAGCCGACGGCGACCACCGTACGGCCCTTGGCCTGCTCGGCCTCCAGGGTCTCGGCCAGCTCGACCGGCAGGTGCTGCGACCACTCGGCCAGCAGCCTCGGGCGGCCGACCAGCACCGCGTGCCCGTCGACGATCCCCTGCACGCCGAGCCCTTCGACGTTGGCGAAGTCCTCCACCGTCGCGGTGGAGCCCGCCTCCTTGGCGATGGCCTGGGCGATCGGGTGTTCAGACGCGTGCTCGATGGCTCCGGCCAGCCGCAGCACCTCCTCGCGGCTCTCCCCCTCGGCCAGGTGCACGCCGACCAGCGTCATGCGGCCCTCGGTGACCGTACCGGTCTTGTCCAGGACGATCGTGTCGATCCGGCGGGTGGACTCCAGCACCTCGGGGCCCTTGATCAGGATGCCGAGCTGCGCGCCCCGGCCCGTGCCCACCAGCAGCGCCGTCGGCGTGGCCAGGCCGAGCGCGCACGGGCAGGCGATGATCAGCACGGCCACCGCCGCGGTGAACGCGGCCCCCGCGCCGTTCCCCGTGCCGAGCCAGAAGCCCAGCGTGCCCACCGCGAGCGCGATCACGATCGGGACGAAGATGCCCGAGACGCGGTCGGCCAGCCGCTGCACCTCGGCCTTGCCCGTCTGGGCCTCCTCCACCAGCCTGGCCATCCGCGCGAGCTGCGTGTCCGCGCCGACCCTGGTGGCCCGGACGACGAGCCGGCCGCCCGCGTTCACGGTCGCGCCGGTGACGGTGTCGCCCGGCCGCACCTCGACGGGCACGGACTCGCCGGTCAGCATCGAGGCGTCCACCGCCGAGGTGCCCTCCTCGACCACGCCGTCGGTGGCGACCTTCTCCCCCGGC
>JABFVJ010000371.1 GCA_013362835.1 Nonomuraea sp.
GGGTCTTGCCGACGCCGCCCGGCCCTGTAAGGGTGACGAGCCGGTGTGCGCGCAGCAGGGCGCGTACCTCGGCCACCGCCTCCTCGCGCCCCACGAGGCCGGTGAGGGGCGCGGGCAGGTTCGTACGCCGCCGCGCCGGCCCGTCGAGCGCCGGATCCTGCTCAAGGATCGCCTGGTGCAGCGCCACCAGCTCGGGACCGGGATCGAGCCCGAGCTCGCCGGCCAGCCGCGCCCGCAGATCCGCGTAACTGGCCAGCGCCTCGCTCTGCCGCCCCGCCCGGTACAACGCCCGCACGTGCACGGCACGCAGCCGTTCGCGCAGCGGATGCCCGGCCACCAGGTCGGCGAGCTCGGCGGCGAGCAGCGCGTGCTCGCCCAGCTCCAGCCGCGCCTCGGCCAGGTCCTCCACGGCCACCAGCCGCTGCTCGTCGAGCCGGGCCACGACGGGCCTGGCGAACTCCTCGTCCGCGAACTCGGCGTACGCGGGACCGCGCCACAGCTCCAGCGCCTCGCGCAGCAACGCCGCGCGCGTCCTCGGGTCGGCGGCTGCCTGGGCCCGCCCGACGAGCGCCGCGAACCGGCCCGCGTCCACGTCCTCGGGCTCGGCCCGCAGCACGTACCCGGGCGCCCGGTACGCCACCAGCTCCCGGTCCCCGAGCACCTTGCGCAGCTGCGACACCTTCACCCGGAGCGCGGCCGGCGCGTTCGCCGGCGGCCTGTCGCCCCACAGGTCCTCGATCAGCCGATCGGCGGACACCGGCCGTCCGGCGTGGATCAGCAGGTCGGCCAGCAGCGCCCGGACCTTGACCTCGACCACCCGGACCGGCTCGCCCCCAGGCCCCCACACGGCGAGCGCTCCCAGCACCCCGAACCGCATCCGCCCCCCATAACCAACTCCGAACCAGACCATAACCCCCTACTTGCAGGGTGAACGCATCACTCGACACCAAAGGAACCACTGACATGTCAGAAGATATTTCGATCATCGGCCTGGGACTCATGGGCTCGGCGCTCGCCGGAAGCCTGCTGGCCGCCGGACACCGGGTCACCGTGTGGAACCGTACGGCGGACAAGGCCGACGCTCTGGTCGCCCAGGGCGCCACCCGCGCCGCGACGGTGGCCGACGCCGTCGCGGCGAGCCCCCTGGTGATCGTCTGCGTGCTGGACTACCCCGCCGTGTACGACCTCCTTGACGCCGTCCCGCTGGACAGCCGCGTCGTGGCGAACCTGACCACCGGCCGCCCGGCCGAGGCCAGGGAGGCGGCGTCCTGGGTGGCCGGACGAGGCGGCGACTACCTGGACGGCGGCATCATGGCCGTCCCGTACATGATCGGCCGTCCGGGCGCGCTCATCCTCTACAGCGGCTCCGAATCGGCCTACGACCGCCACAAGCGCACGCTCGACGCCATGGCCGAGCCCCGCTACGCGGGCGCGGACCCCGGCATGGCACCCCTCCTCGACCTGGCCATGCTCACCGGCATGTACGGCCAGTTCGCCGGCTTCCTGGAAGCCGCCACCCTCGTCGGCTCCGCCGGTTACCCGTTGACCGACTTCACCACGTCCCTGTTGGTCCCCTGGCTCAACGCCATGGCCGCCGGCCTGCCGGACTGGGCCAAGTCCATCGAGGCCCGCGACTACACGACGGACGTCTCCAACCTGGAGATCAACAGAGCCGGCCTGGAGAACCTGGTGCGGGCCTTCAGGGATCAGCAGGTCAAGCCCGACCTGCTGATCCCCATGAAGACCATCGTCGACCAGCGAACCGCCCGAGGCCACCGCGCGGAGGGCCTCCCGGGCCTGATCGAGGAACTACGCTGAGCCCCGGCCGCGCGTCAGCTCGGCTGCCACAGTTCGATGCGGTTGCCCTCGGGGTCGGTGACCCAGCCGAAGCGGCCGACGCCCTCCATGTCCTGGGTCTCCTCGGCCGCGTCCGCACCCTTGGCCCGCAGCTGGGCGAGCATGGCGTCGAGGTCGCGGACGCGGAAGTTGAGCATCGTCTGCTGGGCGGGGGAGCCGAGGTAGTCGGCCCCGGACTCGAAGGCCGCGAACACGGTCATGCCGCCCTCCTGGCGCCACAGGCCGTTCTCGTCGGCGTCGAGGCCCAGGCAGTCGCGATACCAGGCGTTCAAGGCGGCCGGGTCGGCGGCCCGGAGGAAATATCCCCCGATTCCAAGCACACGCTCCATGCGCCCATCCTGCCAGTGCGCAGGGCGTTGGTCGGAAACGGGCTGTCCAGGCAGTGCGCAGGGCGGTCTCAGGTCGGGCGGGGACGGAAGGCGGCGAGGGGGATGGAGACCCAGGAGGGGCGGTTGCGGGCCTCGTAGACGACCTCGTACACCGCCTTCGAGAGTTCGAACGCCCGGAGCAGGGCCGCGTCCGCGGCCGTGATCACGCCGCCGCCTTCCACGTACCCGTCCAGGAACGCGGTGCGGTTGCGGTCGGCCCAGGCCTCGGCCCTGGGTTCGAGCTCGGTGGCCTGCGAGTGGCCGGCCAGCAGGTGCCTGGCCGCGTAGTCGAAGGAGCGGAGCATGCCGGCCACGTCCCGGAGCGGGGAGGACAGGGCACGGCGTTCGGCGAGGGGCTGGCCGGGTTCGCCTTCGAAGTCGAGCACGACCCAGTCGGTGGGCGTGCGCATGACCTGTCCGAGGTGGTAATCCCCGTGAACCCGTTGCACGGGCACCGCTCTGGTGAGCAGCTCCACCTGGTGGTAGGCGTCCTCAAGGACGGTGACGTGGGCGCGTAGTTCGGGGACCTCGGACACGGCGCGTCCCAGGCGGCGCCTGAAACCCTCGGCCATGCGTTTGACCTCGTGGATCTCGACGAGTTCCGTCGGGAAGGAGGCGGCCAGCTCGTGGTGGACGCGGGCGGTGGCGACGCCGAGCCGTACGGACTCGGCCGCGAAGTCGCCGCCCGCCTCGGCGGCGGTCACCACGGGTAGCGAGGCGTACAGGTCGCGGACGCTGGCGAGGGCCAGGTCCCAGCCGTCGTTGGCGTTCGACAGGTACTCCTGCATGATCGCGAGCGTGGTGTCGGTGCCGTCCAGGTCGGTCTCGATCCACCCGTACGGCTGCGCGATGTGCGGCGCGTGCCGGGCGGCGAGCGCGGTGACGATCTCCAGCTCGGGGTTGACCCCGGGAATCAGCCGGCGGAACAGCTTGCAGATGTAGGCGTCCCCGTACACGAGCGAGGTGTTGGACTGCTCGGCCCCCAGGACGAGGCTGCGCTGCGAGGTGTCGATGTCGACCCCGGGCATGCGCCGCATGCGCAGCCCGCTGCGGGTCTCGTCGCCCGCCATGCCCTCCAGCAGCCAGCTCATCCGGTCGGCGTCATGGACGGCGTCGTACACGTACGTGTCGCCGATCGTCCCGATCAGGGCGTGCGCGAGCCGGTCGGGAAGACCGTCCCGCTCGCCCAGCAGGACCTGGTAGCGGTCCCGCGAGCCCTCCTGCCAGACGGCCACGATCAGATGTCTCAGTCCCGGCGTCAGCTCGACGTCCGAGTCGATCGACAGATCGTCGATCGGGCGCCCCTTGCCGCCGAACCAACGCTGGCGGCCGATCCATGCGGCAAGGAGCTCGTGAAGCACGCCCTACTCCTCCTGGGTGTGTGCCGGTGGGAGTGTGAACCAATAGAACCCATGCCCGGGAAGCGTCAAAAGATACGGAAGTTCGCCAATTGCCGGGAATGGGACCCCTCCCATGGTTTCCACGGGGGAGACGCCGACGAATCTGCGCAGGTCGAGCTCGACCGGTTGCGGGAAGCGCGACAGGTTGTTCACGCAGAGCATCCTGTCGTCGCCCAGCTCCCGTACGAACGCGAGCACGCTGGGGTTGGAGGAGTTGAGCTCGGCGAACTCGCCGAGCCCGAAGACGGGGTGACGTTTACGGATCTCGATCATCCGCTTGGTCCAGTGCAGGAGGGAGCCCGCGTTCTTCTGGTGGGCCTCGACGTTGATCGCCTGGTAGCCGTAGATCGGGTCCATGATCACCGGGAGGTAGAGCCGCCCGGGGTCGCAGTCGGAGAAGCCGGCGTTGCGGTCGGGGTCCCACTGCATCGGGGTACGGACGCCGTCGCGGTCGCCGAGCCAGATGTTGTCGCCCATGCCGATCTCGTCGCCGTAGTACAGGACGGGGGAGCCCGGTAGCGACAGGAGCAGGGCGGTGAACAGCTCGATCTGGTTGCGGTCGTTCTCCAGGAGGGGCGCGAGCCGCCGACGAATGCCGACATTCGCCCGCATACGCGGATCTTTCGCGTATTCCGAGTACATGTAGTCGCGTTCTTCGTCCGTCACCATTTCGAGCGTCAACTCATCATGGTTACGGAGGAAAATCCCCCACTGGCAGTTTTCCGGAATTTTCGGCGTTTGGGCCAAAATTTCGGAAATGGGGTAACGGCTCTCCCTGCGGACGGCCATGAAGATGCGAGGCATCAGCGGGAAATGGAAGGCCATGTGGCATTCGTCCCCGCCACCGACCGGATCGCCGAAGTATTCCACGACGTCCGAAGGCCACTGGTTCGCCTCGGCGAGCAGCACTCTGTCCGGGAACAGCCGATCGACCTCGGTACGGATGCTCTTGAGGTATTCGTGGGTCCTAGGGAGGTTCTCGCAGTTGGTGCCCTCCTCCTCGAAGAGGTACGGCACCGCGTCCAGCCGGAACCCGTCGATGCCGAGGTCCAGCCAGAACCGCAGCACCTCCAGCATGGCCTCCTGGACGTCGGGGTTCTCGTAGTTGAGGTCGGGCTGGTGGTGGAAGAAGCGGTGCCAGTAGTACTGGCCGCGCACCGGGTCGTACGTCCAGTTGGACGTCTCGGTGTCGATGAAGATGATCCGGGCGTCCTGGTACTTCTCATCGGTGTCCGACCAGACGTAGAAGTCGCCGAACGGGCCCTCCGGGTCGTGCCGGGAGGCCTGGAACCAGGGGTGGGCGTCACTGGTGTGGTTCATCACGAGGTCGGCGATGACGCGCATGCCGCGCTTGTGCGCCTCGTCGACCAGTCGTACGAAGTCCCCCAGGTCCCCGAACTCGGGGAGGATCTTCATGAAGTCGGCGATGTCGTAGCCGCCGTCACGCAGTGGCGACTCGTACAGCGGCAGCAGCCAGAGGCAGTCCACGCCCAGCCACTGCAGGTAGTCGAGCTTGCTGATGAGACCTCTGATGTCCCCGGTCCCGTCACCGTTGGAGTCGGCGAAACCCCTGATCAGGACCTCGTAGAAGACGGCGCGCTTGTACCAGTAAGGATCGCGCGGCTTTTCCTCGTCAAAGGTGTTGGGAATGGGTGTGGAGCTCATGAGCTCCCCCACGAGGGGCTCATCAGGAGGACGCTTACACACACGTTGGAGACTCCCCGCTGAATTCTGTTCTACCGTGGCGCGGCTCGTACGGTGAGAATGTGGGCAGGCTGGATGTGAGGGTCGAGACGCACATAGTTGCTCTGCCTCCAGCGGTAGGACTCGCCCGACAGTTCGTCGTCGACGACGAACTCGGCGTTCCAGTCGAGACCGATGGCGGGCAGGTCGAGATCTACCGTCGCCTCGTGGGTGTGGTGTGGATCAAGATTGACAACCGCCAGTACGACGTCGCCCAGCCCGTGCCTTCGTGTGGCCGTGTCATAGGCGCCCGGAAGTCGTTTGGAGAAGCAGACGATGTCCGGTTGGTCGACCCTGTGGAACCGTAGGTTACGCAATTCCTGCAGCGCGGGATGCGCTCTTCGGAACAAATTCAGGTGGGTGATGAAGGGCGCGAGGCTTCTGCCGTCGCGCTCGGCCGCTGCCCAGTCGCGGGGCTTGTACTGATATTTCTCGCTATCAAGGTACTCCTCGCTGCCGGGACGTACCGGGACGTTCTCCGCGAGCTCGTACCCGGAGTAGACACCCCAGGTCGGAGAGGTGAGAGCGGCCAGCACCGCCCGGATCCTGAATGCCGGAATTCCGCCATGTTGAAGGTATTCGTGAAGGATGTCCGGAGTGTTGACGAACAGATTCGGCCGCAGATACGCCGACGTCTCATGGGCGAGCTCGGAGAGATAACTCTCCACGTCCGCCTTCGAGTTCTTCCACGTGTAATACGTGTACGACTGGTGGAATCCCGTCTTCGCGAGCGCCCGCAACATCGCCGGCCGGGTGAACGCCTCGGCCAGGAAGATCACGTCGGGGTCGGTCGCGTGGATGTCGGCCAGCATGCGCTCCCAGAACGCCACCGGCTTGGTGTGCGGGTTGTCCACCCGGAAGATGCGCACACCGTGGTCCATCCAGTGCCGCAGCACCCGCCTGACCTCGACGAAGATGCCCTCCGGGTCCCTGTCGAAGTTGATCGGGTAGATGTCCTGGTACTTCTTCGGCGGGTTCTCGGCGTAGGCGATCGTCCCGTCGGCGCGGACGGTGAACCACTCCGGGTGCTCCTTGACCCACGGGTGGTCGGGCGAGCACTGCAGCGCGAAGTCGAGCGCGACCTCCATGCCCAGCTCACGCGTACGGCCGACGAACGTGTCGAAGTCGTCGATGGTGCCCAGATCGGGATGGACGGCGTCGTGGCCGCCGTCCTCGGAGCCGATCGCCCACGGCGAGCCGGGCTCGTCGGGTTCGGGGCTGAGCGTGTTGTTGCGGCCCTTGCGGAAGGTCTGGCCGATGGGATGGATCGGCGGCAGGTAGACGACGTCGAAGCCCATCTTGGCGATGGCCGGCAGCCGCTTGGCGGCCGTCTGGAACGTGCCGGACTTGGAGACGCCGGACTCGCTGACGATCGCCCCTTCGGACCTGGGGAAGAACTCGTACCAGGAGCCGTAGAGCGCGCGGCGGCGGTCGACGCGCACCTTCTGGAACTTCGACCTGGTCACCAGCTCGCGGAAGGGGTGGGCCTCCAGCAGCGCCGACGTCTCGGGGAGCTGGGCGATGGACAGCCTCGCCCTCGGGTCGAGCTCCTCGTCACGCAGCGTGGCCGCGACAGACAGCAGCGCGGCGCGGTGCCCGCACGGGCTGTCGCCGTTGCCGTTGCCCTTGCTGTTGCCCTTGCCGTTCCTGGCGTGGCCGTTGCCGGGCGCGTGACCGTTGGGCGCGGGGCAGTCGGCCGTACGGACGGCCTTGGCGGCGCGTTCGAACAGACGCGCGCCTTCCTCGCACATGAGATCGGCGTCCATGCCGCGCGGGATCTTGATCTCCGCGTCGTGCAGCCAGGAGCTGATCGGGTCGCTCCACGCCTCCACCCGGAACAACCAGTCGCCCTCGGCGGGCAGGCACACGTCCACGCCCCACCGGTCGGTGCCCGGGGCGAGCTCGCGCATGGGTCTCAGCCGGCCGCGCTGCCCGTCGGGCGAGGTGAGCACCACGCCCGCGGCCACAGCGTCATGGCCCTCTCTGAACACGGTCGCCGAGACCTCGAAGGTCTCGCCGGCGACCGCCTTGGCGGGCCACTGCCCGCAGTCGACGACGGGGGAGATGTCCGTGATGGGAATTCGTCCGATCATCGCATTCGCAGGGTTTGCGGCGGCGCGCTCGGTGCCGCCGGAGGCTTTCCGTAGATGCAACATTTCGCAAGCGCGAGGGACCGCTGGATACGGCCTACCCCGACAGGAACGATCCTTGCACGTAAATTGTGGACAGCAGCGGATAGACCTCCCGAGTGTGTTCGCGGGAAGGCCAACAATGAGGAAAGTTGCCCCAATCGTCCCTCTTCATGCTTGTTCCCGGAAGGGGTTTGAAGGGGCTTCGTGGGGGTGAAGGACTGAGAGGTCCCTCCTAGCCCGTAGGGTGCAGAAACGTGAGAGCTATCCGCCGGTTTACCGTCCGCACCGTCCTGCCCGCGGAGTTGGCCGCCCTGGGCGAGCTCGTGCACAATCTCCGCTGGTCCTGGCATCCGGAGACGATGGACCTCTTCGCCGAGGTCGACGCGGCCCTATGGGAACAGGTCGGCCACGATCCCGTGGCCCTGCTCGGCGCCGTGACGCCCGCCAGGCTGACCGAGCTGGCCGCCGACCGGCGCTTCCTGCGCCGGCTCGCCGACGCCGCCGACGACCTGCGCGAATACATGACCTCCCCACGCTGGTACCAGACACTGCCCGACGTCGCCCGCGCCGTCGCCTACTTCTCTCCCGAGTACGGCATAGCCGCCGCGATGCCCCAATACTCGGGCGGTCTCGGCATCCTCGCCGGAGACCACCTCAAGGCCGCAAGCGACCTCGGCGTGCCGATCCTCGCGGTCGGCCTGCTCTATCGCCACGGCTACTTCACCCAGTCGCTCTCGCCCGAGGGCTGGCAGCTGGAGCACTACCCGGCGCTCGACGCCGGCGGCCTGCCCCTCAGCCTGCTCAAGGACGGCGACGAGCCCGTCAAGATCCGCCTCGGGCTGCCCGAGGGCCGCGTCCTGCACGCCCAGGTGTGGGTGGCGCAGGTGGGCCGGGTGCCGCTGCTGCTGCTCGACTCCGACGTGGCCGACAACGACGCCGCCGCCCGCGACGTCACCGACCGCCTCTACGGCGGCGGCACCGACCACCGGCTGATGCAGGAGCTCCTGCTCGGCGTCGGCGGCGTACGCGCGATCAGGGCCTACTGCCGCATCACCGGCCACGCCGAGCCCGAGGTCTTCCACACCAACGAGGGCCACGCGGGCTTCCTCGGCCTGGAGCGCATCCGCGAGCTGACCGAGTCGCGCATGTCGTTCGACGAGGCGCTGGAGGCCGTACGCGCGGGCACGGTGTTCACCACGCACACGCCGGTGCCCGCGGGCATCGACCGGTTCCCCCGCGACCTGATCGAGCGCCACTTCGGCGGCGAGGCCGCCTGGCCGACCGTGCCCGTCGAGCGCATCCTGGCGCTCGGCGCCGAGGCCGAGCCGGGCCGGTTCAACATGGCCGTCATGGGCATGCGCCTGGCCCAGCGCGTCAACGGGGTCTCCAAGCTCCACGGCCAGGTCAGCCGCGAGATGTTCAAGGACCTCTGGCCGGGCTTCGACCTCGACGAGGTGCCGATCGGCTCGATCACCAACGGCGTGCACGCGCCCACCTGGGTCGGGCGCGAGTTCATGGAGCTGGCCAACCGCGAGCTGCCGTCGCTGATCGAGCGCGCCCGCGGCTGGGAGGGCATCCAGAAGATCTCCGACGGCGACATCTGGGAGATCCGCGGCAAGCTGCGCAGGCAGCTGGTCGAGGGCGCCAGGGAGCGGCTGCGCAGGTCGTGGCGCGAGCGTGGCGCCTCGGTCGCCGAGCTGGGCTGGATCGACGACGCGCTCGACCCCGAGGTGCTGACGATCGGCTTCGCCCGGCGGGTGCCGTCGTACAAGCGGCTCACGCTCATGCTGCGCGACCCCAAGCGGCTGACGAAGCTGCTGCTCGACCCGGACAAGCCGGTGCAGATCGTGATCGCGGGCAAGGCGCATCCGGCCGACGAGGGCGGCAAGAAGCTGATCCAGCAGATCGTCAAGTTCGCCGACCAGCACAACGTGCGTCACCGGATCGTCTTCCTGCCCGACTACGACATGACCCTCGGCCAGCTCATGGTCCAGGGCTGCGACGTGTGGCTGAACAACCCGCTGCGCCCGCTGGAGGCGTCCGGCACCTCGGGCATGAAGTCGGCGCTCAACGGCGGGCTCAACCTGTCGATCCGCGACGGCTGGTGGGACGAGTGGTACGACGGCACCAACGGCTGGGCGATCCCGACCGCCGACGGCGTGAGCGACCCCGACCGGCGCGACGCGCTGGAGGCCGGCGCCCTGTACGACCTGATCGAGCACGAGGTCTCCGACCGCTTCTACGACCGTCCGGCCGACGGGCTGCCGCGCCGCTGGATGGAGATGGTCAAGCACACGCTGGCCTCTCTCGGGCCCAAGGTGCTGGCCGGGCGCATGCTGCGCGACTACGTCGTCGACCTCTACACCCCGGCCGTCCAGTCGGCCCGCGCGCTGTCGGCCGACTCCTACGCCCCGGCCAGGGCGTTCGCGGCCTGGCGGGTCCGGGTCACCCGGGCCTGGCCCGGCGTACGGGTCGAGCACGTCGAGGCGTCGGGCGTGGGCGACACCCCTGAGGTGGGCGCCTCGGTCGAGCTGCGCGCCACGATCGCGCTCGGCGACCTGGAGCCCGGCGACGTGCTGGTCGAGGCCGCCTACGGCAAGGTCGGGCCGCACGACGAGCTGGTGCACCCGCGTTACGCGAAGCTGACCCTCGACTCGGTGGAGGACGACGGCCGCGCCCACTACACGGGCCGGGTGCCGCTCGACCGTACGGGGGCTTTCGGGTATACCGTCCGGGTTGTCCCGTATCACCCGTTCGCCGCGACTCCGGCGGAGTTGGGGTTGATCGCGGTTCCCGAGGAGCCCGTGGGGATGACGAACGGCACCTTGCGGTGATCTGAGGGCATTCGCCGAGCCGAGCTCGCCGATCCGGCGTGCATAATCAGGACCGTGGACGACAGCGGGAACGGCCTGCGGGCCGACAATCTGGTGGCCACGGTCCGCGGTGTGCTGCCGTCCCTGACGCCTGCCGCCCGGACCGTCGCCCGCCTCATCCTGGAAGACCCGGCGACCGTGGCGCGCAGCACCATCACGGAGCTCTCGGCCGCCTCGGGCACCAGCGAGGCCACGATCGTACGCACCGCGCGGCTGCTCGGCTTCCCCGGCTATCCGCAGCTCAGGCTGGCCCTGGCCGCGGCGGCGGCGCAGACCGACCGGCTGGTGCCCGGCGACCTCGCCCCCGACGACCCGCTGTCGGAGGTGATCCAGAAGGTGGCGCGGGCCGAGTCCGACGCCATCAACGACACGGTCGCCCAGCTCACCTCCGAGCGCCTCGGCCTGGTCGTCGACGCCATCGCCGGCGCGAGGCGCGTCGACGCCTACGGGGTGAGCGCGTCGGGGCTGGTCGCCGAGGACGTCGCCCAGAAGCTGATGCGCATCGGCCTGTCCAGCCACGCCTTCCAGGACGCCCACCTGGCCCTCACCAGCGCCGTCCTGCTGCGGAAGGGCGACGTGGCGATCGGCATCAGCACCTCGGGCGAGACCCCCGACGTGATCGAGCCGCTGCGGCGGGCGGGCGAGGCCGGCGCGACCACGGTGGCCATCACCAACAACCCGCGCTCGTCGATCGCGGAGCTGGCCGAACACGTGCTGATCTCGGCCGGGCGCGAGACGGAGTTCCGTCCCGGCGCCCTGGCCAGCAGGATCAGCCAGCTCCTCGTCGTCGACTGCGTGTTCGTCGGCGTCGCCCAGCGCACGTTCGACTCCTCTCAGGAGGCGCTCGCGAGCACCAGGCGCGCCGTCAACGAGTTCACCCGGAGAACGTCACCTGCACGTCGTCAGCCTTGACGTACATCACGCGGTGCCCGAACTGGATCTCCAGGTACTTCGTGTTGCCCCTGACCACCTTGTGGTCGGCCAGGTCGAACGTGACCGCCCGGTAGTACTCGGCGGCGGCCGGCCCGGCCAGCGTGTACTTCTCGCCCGCCGAGAACGTGTACTGCAACGGCGTCACCGCCTGGTACGGGATCCCCTCCGGGTACGCCTCCTGCTCCGGGTACGCCCTGCCGTACACCGGGACGGTCGCGAGGCCCGGCTTGGGGGTGACGACGAGTCCCATCGACGGGACCGCGGTCGGGGCGCTCGCCGGGTTGTGGAACCACGCCTTCTGGCCGAGGTACCAGATCGCCGTCCAGTCGCCCTGGCGTTCGGCGACCGCGAAGCGCTGGCCGGTGCTGGCCCTCGCGCTGTGGTCGTAGACGCTGTAGAGCGAGCCGCCGGTCGGGTGCTTGCCGATGTCCTTGATCAGCGGGGCGTCCTCGCGCGGCTCGGTGCGCAGCCACACGGTTCCGGCGCTGAGCGGCGGGCAGTCGGCGTCCGGGTTCTTGCGGTCGCAGCCGTAGAAGTAGGGCTTGTTGGTGGCGAAGTCCGGCTTGATCATGACCGAGCCGGACCGCGGGCCGCCGAACTGGTGCAGCGGCGCGCCCATGAGCTGGAAGTAGTGCGCCCAGTCCCAGAACGGGCCCGGGTCCTCGTGCATGCCGCGCACGGTGCTCGGGATCGTGCCGGGGACGTTGTCGTGGCCCAGGATGTGGGCGCGGTCGAGCGGCACGCCGTGCCTCATGGCCAGGTAGCGGACGAGGCGGGCCGACGAGCGGTACATCGCCTCGGTGTACCAGGTGCTGCCCTCGGCCAGGAATCCTTCGTGCTCGATGCCGATGGACTTGGCGTTGATGTACCAGTTGCCGGCCTGCCAGCCGACGTCCTTGGTCTTGATGTGCTGGGCGATGTGGCCGTCACTGGAGCGGACGGAGTAGTGCCAGCTCGCGCCGTAGTTGGGGTCCTGGTTGAGCTTGATCGACGGGAGGAAATATCCCTCCATGTCGTGAATGATGATGTAGTCGACCTTCTGGCTGAACGGGCGGTTCGCCAGGTCGTAGTGGCCGTAGTCGTCCGGCGGGAGCTCCTGGTAGGCCGAGGGGATCCACTCGCAGGAGATCGAGGCCGGGCACTCGACGCCGTCGCGGCGCGCGGGCCGCAGGCCGAGCTTCTCCAGCCACTTCTCGATCTTCTCCAGGCCCGGGACCTTCGGCAGGCTGACCTTCTGCCCGTCGTCCGTGGTGCGCTCGGCGCCTTCCTGGATGGTGGTGAAGACCTCGTCGGCGAAGAACTTGGCCGCGTCGGCCTCCTCCGCGCCCGAGTATTTGGCGACGGCTCCGTACCATTCGCCGGGGTTGTCGCTCAGGGGCGCGCCCAGGCTCTTCTGGTAGTCGGCGAGCAGCGCCGCGCCGCCGCGGATGTTGGCCGCGGCGTCGGCGCGCAGCCGCTCGTGGCTCTCGCCGGTGAGCTCCGCGGCCTTCTCCATCGTACGGAGCGAGGCCGGGATGTCCGTCGGCCCGGCGACCGGGGTGGGGGCGAGCGGCCGGGTCTCGTCGCCGCGGGCGTCCTCCTCACCCTCGCCGTGGTGGTTGGAACCGGTGTACGCGGCGGCGTCCGTGAGGTGCATGGGCCCGAACCCGGCGTCACTGGACGGCTGCCCGGCATGGGAGTCCCACCGGGACTCCAGGTAGGAGACCCCGAGCAGCACGCTCTCGGGGACCTTGAACTCTTCGGCGGCGGCCTTGAAGGCCTGCTGCCGGCCGGCGGGCTCGTCGGCGTGGGCCGCCGGCATCTGGGTTAAGGGCAACAAGGCGACAACGGCGATCGCCAGCGCTCTGCGCATGAACCGCTCCTTGGCTGGGGGGCGTGGTGCAGGATCAGCGTCTCAACATTTTCCTTCGCTGGCGAGAACTTTGCGAAGATATTTTTCAGCCCTTAACACCCGGGCAG
>JABFVJ010000457.1 GCA_013362835.1 Nonomuraea sp.
CATCAGGTGGTTGAGCACCCGGTTGAGCTCGGCCAGCAGCGTACGCGCCCACACGGCCCTGACCGGCGGCTCCATGCCGAGCAGGCGTTCGGCGGCGAGCACGACGCCGAGCTCGTTGGCGAAGCCCGACAGCCAGTCGTGCCGGTTGGCCAGCATGATGATCTGCCGGTAGTCGCGGACCTCGAACAACTTCTCCGCGCCCCTGTGCATGTAGCCGATGATCGGCTCGGCCGACGCGATGCGCTCGCCGTCGAGGGTCAGCCGGAGTCTGAGCACGCCGTGTGTGGAGGGGTGTTGCGGACCGATGTTGAGGATCATGTCCTCGGTCGCCAGCTCTTTCGCGCCCGCGCCGATCCCGACCACTCGTTCCGTCATGGGGCCCATGCTGCCACCGTCGCCCGTGGTGATCCAGCACGGGGGATGGTCAAGGAATGGTATGGCAACGCATCCCGAAGCCAGACATGGGGATCAATACCGGGAACGGGGGGAGAAAACACTGTGAAGAGAACACTGTTCGATGTGGCGGCCCTGATCTCCCGGGTGGTGCTCGGAGTGATCTTCGTGGCACACGGCTGGCAGAAATGGCAGGGCGGGCTGGGTGCCGCGGCGGGGCAGTTCAGGGAGATGGGCGTGCCCATGCCCGAGCTGTCGGCCGGCTTCGCCACCATCGTGGAGCTGGTGGGCGGCGTCCTGCTCATTCTCGGCCTGCTGGTACGCCCGGTGGCGTTGCTGCTGCTCATCGACATGATCGGCGCGATCGTCTTCGTGCACGCGGGGCACGGGGTGCTGTCGCAGGGCGGCGGCTGGGAGTTGCCGGGGGCGCTCGGCGCGCTCGCCCTGCTGTTCGCCGCGCTCGGCGGCGGACGCTTCGGCATCGACGGCATCTTCAACTCGATGTTCCACCGGCGCAAGGAACGCAGGATCGCCGAGGACGACCTGGCCACGCACCGGCCGGTCCGGCGTGCCGAGCCGACGACCGTCGTGACCGAGGGCGGCCCCACGACGCCGGCGCGGCCGGAGGTGGAGGCCGAGCAGCCCAACGTGCCGAAGCAGCCGAGCGGGCCGCGGGCCGGCCACCTCAACGACGAGGACATGAGGGACATCGACGCGCTGGTCTCGGACGAGCCCACCCAGCAGAAGCCGCCGAACCGTTAGCGGCGACGGCCGACCAGGTCGCGCAGGGCGTCGACCAGGCGGTCGACGTGCTCCTGGGTGCTGCCGATGCCGATCGAGGCCCGTACCGCCGACGCGGTGCCGTCCTCGCAGCCGCCGTCGTGCTCATGGTCGCGTCCGGTTCGGCCGTCGTCGGCTTCGCTCTCTCCGGCCGAGCTCGTGCGCTTCAGGGCGCCGAGCAGGTGCCGTACGAACGGGTGGGCGCAGAACTTCCCGTCGCGGACGCCGATGCCGTACTCGCCGGACAGCGCCTCGGCCACCTCGCGGGCCGAGTAGCCGTCCACGACGAACGACACGATCCCCACGCGGGGGTGGTCCTCGCCCCACAGCGACAGCTCGCGCACGCCCTCGATCGAGGCCAGCCCGGCCCGCAGGCGGGCGATCAGCCGCTCCTCCTCGCGCACCAGCTCCGTCCACCCCGTGGCGGTGAGCGCGTCGCAGGCGGCGGCCAGCGCGATGGCGCCGAGCACGTTGGGGGTGCCGGCCTCGTGGCGGGGCTCGGGGTCGTCGTGCCACTCGGTGGTCTCGCCCAGCGAGCCCACCGACCGCACCGCGCCGCCGCCCTTCAGGTACGGCTCGCCCTCGGCCAGCCAGTCACGCCGCCCGACCAGGACGCCCGCCCCGAAGGGGGCGTACAGCTTGTGGCCGGAGAAGGCGACGTAGTCCAGGTCGAGCGCGGTCAGGTTGAGCTGACGGTGCGGTACGAGCTGGGCGGCGTCCACCAGGATCCTGGCGCCGTGCCGGTGGGCGATGTGGGCGAGGGCGGCGATGGGCCACAGCTCGCCGGTGACGTTCGAGGCGGCGGTGACCACGAGCAGCTTGGGGCCCTCGATCCCGGCCAGCGCCTCGTCGGCGGCGCGTACGGCCGCGCCGGGGAAGGCGGGCGGCGCGAGGCGTACGGACCGCTCCCACGGCAGCAGCGAGGCGTGGTGCTCGGAGTCGAAGACGACGACCGTCGTGCCCTCGGGCAGGCAGCGGGCCAGCAGGTTCGTGGCGTCGGTGGTGTTGCGCGTGAAGATCACGGCGTCGTCGGGGCGGGCGCCGACGAAGGCCCTGACGGTGTGGCGGGACTGCTCGTACCGGGCGGTGGTGAGCTGGGAGGCGTAGCCCGCGCCGCGGTGGACGCTGGAGTAGGCCGGGAGCGCGGCGGCGACGGCGGCGCTGACCGGCTCCAGACAGGGGGCGCTCGCGGCGTAGTCGAGGTTGGCGTAGCCGACCAGCTTGCCGCCCTTGACCGGCACCTCCAGGTCGGCGCCGAGCACGGCCGGGATCTGCCTCCCAGAGGCGGTCGTGGTGGCGGCGGTGGCCTCGGCGGCCTGGGCGGGCACGGAGTTGAAGATCGTCAGAGTGGACACGGCACAGCTCCTCACGGGTCGGTCGGACCCCTGGGAACAGCCACGGAGCCCGCGCTTGCCCGCCACACCTCGTGACGGACCAGGTCTTCACCCGGGGCACCCCGCCGCGGACGCGAGGGTTGCCGGCCAGCTAGCCGGGGCTTGTCGCTGGCACTCATGACCTACGACGGCACTATAACCGACACCCGGGCATCAATCGCAAGCCCAGCAGGTCAGCGCGTCTCATATGATGAAATAGTGCGCTTTGATCCCTGGAATCCGGATTTCGTCACCGACCCTTACCCGGCGTACGACGAACTGAGGCGCGAGGCGCCCGTCCGCTACTTCGAGCCGTCCGACCAGTGGCTGATCTCCCGGCACGCCGACGTGAACGCGCTGCTCAGGGACCGGCGGCTGGGCCGCGACTACACCCATGTGGCCACGCACGAGGAGTTCGGCAGGCAGCCGGCGCCGGAGTTCCAGGAGCCGTTCTGGCGGGTCAGCAGGAACGGCATGCTGGAGGTCGAGCCGCCGGAGCACACCAGGCTGCGCCGGCTGGTGTCGAAGGCGTTCACGCCGCGCATGGTCGAGTCGCTGCGCCCGCGCGTACGGTCCATCGCCGAGGGCCTGATCGACGCGTACGTCGAGAAGGGCGGCGGCGACCTGATCGCCGAGGTCGCCGAGCCGCTGCCGGTCACCGTGATCGCCGAGATGCTCGGCATCCCGGGCCCCGACCGCCACCTGCTCCGCCCCTGGTCGGCCGACATGTGCGGCATGTACGAGCTCAACCCCACCCTGGAGACCCAGCACAAGGCCGTACGCGCCGCCGAGGAGTTCGAGTCCTACCTCAAGGACCTGGCCCGCGAACGCGCCGCGAACCCCGGCGACGACCTGATCAGCGCCCTGGCCGCGATCCCCGAGCTGACCGCCGACGAGCTCGCGGGCACCTGCGTCCTGCTGCTCAACGCCGGCCACGAGGCCACCGTGAACGTCACCGGCAACGGCTGGCGGGCGCTGCTGCTGAACCCCGGCGAGCTCGCCAGGCTGCGCGCCGACCGCGCGCTGCTGCCGACGGCCGTCGAGGAACTGATGCGCTACGACACCCCGTTGCAGCTGTTCGAGCGGTGGGTGCTGGAGGACATCGAGGTCCACGGCGTACGCATCCCGCGCGGCTCGGAGGTCGCCTGCCTGTTCGGGTCGGCCAACAGGGATCCGGAGGTGTTCGCGGACCCCGACCGGCTCGACCTCGGCCGTCCGGACAATCCGCACATCTCCTTCGGCGCGGGCATCCACTTCTGCCTGGGCGCGCCGCTGGCCAGGATCGAGCTCATGGAGTCGTTCGGCGCGCTCCTCGACCGCGTGGGGACGATCGAGCTGCGTGCCGAGCCGGTCTACAAGCCCGGGTTCGTCATCCGCGGCCTGCGCTCGCTCGACCTCGACGTCACCGGCTCTGGCTGAGCCAGCCGAAGCCGCCGAGCCCGGCCGGATCGATCAGCTCGCCCTCCTCCGAGGCCCGCGCCAGGGCGCGTACGTAGCCGCGTGGATCGGTCCTGGCCAGGTCGACGGGAGGACGTCTCCCGGTGACGCCCAGAGCGCGTAGCGCGTCGCGCTGTGTGGACAAGGTTGTGGATATCGCACCGGCCCGCCGCCCGGCCTCGGCGCACGCGTCGAGGGCCACGTGGGCGGTGATGTCGCAGGTCCCGTCGGGGATCGCGGCGACGACGGCGCCGTCGCGGTAACCGGTCAGCGTGCCACAGAGCGGTCGGTTATCCACAGGGTGTGCATAATCCACGGCTATCGCCCGGCCGTGGGCGAGGCGTACCAGAACGGAGGCCCAGGCGTCGTCGCGGGGGCGGCCGATCTCGGCGCGGGTGCCCACGTGGGGCAGCGGCCACCACCTGTCGAGCCACTCGCGGTCGGCGGGCCGCAACGGGCCGCCGAGGCGCTCCTCGCCCGTCCTGGTGTCGACCATGACCAGACGGGGGCCGCCGGACGTCTGCTCGGCCACGTCGAGCGGGATGTTGTCGAGCCATTCGTTGGCGACGGCGAGGCCGGTGATGCTGGTGGGCAGACTCCTGCTCCACCTGACCTGGTCGGGCAGCCCGGGGGGCCGAGGGGACAGGTCGACGCACGTGACGCGGAGCCGGTCGCGCAGGCCGGGCTCGGCCGCCTCGAGGATCCGGCTGACCAGCACGCCCTCGCCCGCGCCGATGTCGACCAGGTCGAGCGGGTCGGGCTCGCCGAGCTCGTCGTCCACCTCCGTCAGCAGGGCCAGGACCGCCTCGGCGAACGCCGCCGAGGCGCCGACCGAGGTGCGGAAGTGGCCCGAGGGTCGTTCGCGGAGGTAGAAGCCCTCCTCGCCGTAGAGCGCGCGTTCTGTCGCGGCGCGCCAGGTGAGCCACATGAGTGGACTATCTCATGACCACGAGCCCGACACGCAGAGTCATTCATTGACTACTCATGGTCGCCACATTGCGCTAACGTTTACGAACTGTCACCGAGCGACTGCGTTTCGCCCATCCGCGGTAAGCGGCGAGCAGTTCGCTCCACCAAAGCATCGCGGCCGAAACGGCCGCGGATCGAGAGGAGTCCCCCCATGAGGAAGACCCTGGTCGTGGCCGGCGCCATCGCCATGCTGGCACTGGCGGCCCCCGCGCACGCCGACATCACCCACGGCAACAACGGTGTCCTGACCGGCAACCCGGTCCACGCCCCTGTCACCGTGAACGCCGCCGTCTGTGGCATCAGCGCCGGCATCGGCGTGCTGATCTCCGGCTGTGAGGGAAGCCCCGCCGCCCAGGTGCAGAGCCGCTGAAGTCGTTTGAATCAGGGGAGAGCCCGGGTCGCGTCGCGCGATCCGGGCTCTGACCCCGGCCGGTCAGTCGGCGGATGACCGGTCGGCGCACCTCCAAGAGGTCGCATCCCAGGCGGGCGTCGGGTTGTCAGGACTCGGCGCCCGCTGTCATGCGTGGACCCCTCTCCTCATCTCTTACGACAGGGGGTGCACGTTTTGTATGCCCCTGTCGCTTTTGTCGTTAACTCATCGGGCGGCAAAGCGGTGGTCACATTCGGCGGGCCGCCCCAGGTGTAGTGACGTCCGAGACCCCGCTCGCCGGTTACGCTGGTCGCCGGTGCCATCAGGTCGACAGGGGTGAGACGTCATGGACGCAGGTGATCGCCCGGCACGGCTGACTGTCGGCGTGCTCGGGGCGGGCAAGGTCGGCTCCGTGCTCGGCGCGGCGCTGGCGCAGGCCGGACACCGGATCGTGGCCGCGAGCGGCGTGTCCGACAAGTCGCGGAAGTGGGCCGCCGACCGGCTCGGCGTGGACCTGTCGCGGCCCGACGAGGTGGTCGCCGCCGCGCAGCTCATCCTGCTCACCGTCCCCGACGACGCGCTGCCCGACCTCGTGGCCGGGCTGGCCGGCACGGGCGCCGACCTGCGGGGCAAGCTGCTCGTGCACACCAGCGGCGCCTACGGGCTGTCGGTGCTCGACCCCGCCGCAGGGGCCGGCGCGCTGCCGCTCGCGCTGCACCCGGTCATGACCTTCACCGGCCGCGACGACGACCTCAACAAGATCACCGGCATCTCGTTCGGCGTGACCGCGCCCGACCTGCTGCGGCCCGTCGCCGAGGCCCTGGTGATCGAGATGGGCGGCGAGCCGGTCTGGATCGCCGAGAGCGACCGCGCGCTCTACCACGCCGCGCTGGCCAACGCCGCCAACCACATGGTCACGCTCATCGCCGAGTCCGAGGAGCTGCTGGGGCGCATCGGCGTCGAGCACCCGGGGCGGATGCTGGGCCCGCTGCTCGGCGCGGCGCTCGACAACGTGCTGCGGCTGGGCATCGCCGGGCTGACCGGGCCGGTCGTGCGCGGTGACGCCGGCACGGTGCGCAAACACGTCGACGCGCTGATCCTGGCCGCTCCCGAGGCCGCCGACGCCTACATCGCGCTCGCCCGGCTCACCGCCGACCGCGCGCTGGCGGCGGGGCTGCTCAAACCGGAGGAGGCGGAGCGGCTGCTCGACGCGCTGGGGGGCAATATATGGACCTGACCGTCGGGTGTGGAGGGCAGCAATGGATCTGATCGTGGCCGGCGACCGGGACGACCTGGTCAAGGCTCGGGGCACGGGCCGGGTGGCCCTCGTGCCGACCATGGGGGCGCTCCACGAGGGCCATCGGTCGCTGATCAGGGAGGCTCGCGTACGCGCCGACCAGGTCGTGGTCAGCATCTTCGTCAATCCCCTGCAATTTGGGCCTAACGAGGATTTTTCGCGATATCCACGGACATTTGACGCCGACCTGGACGTGTGCCGGGCCGAAGAGGTCGACGTCGTCTTCGCGCCCTCGGCCGATGACATGTACCACCCCGACCGCCAGGTGAGCGTCTGCTCGGGCGAGATGGGCACGATCGTCGAGGGCGCCTCCAGGCCGGGCCACTTCGACGGCATGCTGACGGTCGTCCTCAAGCTGTTCAACCTCGTACGCCCCGACCTCGCGATCTTCGGCCAGAAGGACGCCCAGCAGCTCGCCATGATCCGCCGCATGGTGGCCGACCTCGACGTCCCCGTGGAGATCGTCGGCGCGCCCACCGTACGCGAGCCCGACGGACTGGCCCTGTCCAGCCGCAACCGCTACCTGTCGGCCGGCGACAGGAAGGTCGCCCTCGCGCTCTCCCGCGCCCTGCGGGCGGGCGCCGCCCAGCTGACCCCGGCGGCGATCCGCTCGACGGCCCGTGCGGTGCTCGACGCGGCGGGTCCCGGGCTCGACCTCGACTACCTGGCGCTGGTCGATCCGGCCACGTTCAAGGAGGTCGGCGACTCCTACGCGGGCACGGCCGTGCTCGCCGTGGCCGCGAAGGTGGGCAGCACCCGGCTGATCGACAACGTCATCCTCAGCCTGCGTCCCTGAGCCGCACCCCGGGGCATGTCCACGCGGCCGCAGGCGTTATCGTCATAGTGACGAAATCGCCTCAGTTGAGGAGACCCCCATGAGTGCACCGGCGATTCCCCTGCGGTTGACGGCCCCCGAGCCCGGCTGGACCACCGAGGCGGACCTGGTCGTCGTCGGCTCGGGCGTCGCGGGCCTGACCGTGGCCCTGCGCTACGCCGAGCTCGACCCCGCGGCCAAGGTTCTGGTGGTCACCAAGGACGTGCTGTCCGCCGGCTCGACCAGGTGGGCCCAGGGCGGCATCGCGGCCGTCCTCGACCCGCGCGACACCCCCGACGAGCATCTGAGCGACACGTTGCTCGCCGGTGTGGGCCTGTGCGACGTCAAGGCGGTGCGGACGCTGGTGACCGAGGGGCCGGGCGCGCTGCGGCGGCTCATGGCGCGCGGCGCCGAGTTCGACCGTACGCCCGAGGGGGAGCTCCAGCTCACCAGGGAAGGCGGCCACCGCCGGCACAGGATCGTGCACGCGGGCGGCGACGCCACCGGCGCCGAGGTCCAGCGGGCCCTGGTCGACGCGGTACGCGCCGGGTCGATCGAGGTGATCGAGCACGCCCTGGTCCTCGACCTGCTCAAGGACGCCAAGGGCCGGGCCAGGGGCGTGACCCTGCACGTCATGGGCGAGGGCGCCCGCGACGGCGTCGGCGCGGTACGCGCGAGGGCCGTGGTGCTGGCCACCGGCGGCATGGGCCAGGTCTACGCCGCGACCACCAATCCCGTCGTGTCCACCGGTGACGGGGTCGCGCTCGCGCTCAGGGCCGGGGCCGTGGTGCGCGACATCGAGTTCGTGCAGTTCCACCCGACCGTGCTGTGGCTGGGCGAGGGCTCGACCGGCCAGCAGCCGCTGATCTCCGAGGCGGTCAGGGGCGAGGGCGCGTTCCTCGTCGACCACGAGGGCAACCGGTTCATGGAGGGCGTGCACGAGCTGGCCGACCTCGCGCCCCGCGACGTCGTGGCCAAGGCCATCACCAGGACGATGCGCGAGACCGGCCGCGACCACGTCTTCCTCGACGGCCGCCACTTCGGCAGGGACAAGTGGGAGAGCCGTTTCCCCACCATCTACGCCGTCTGCCGGGAGCACGGCATCGACCCGGCCACCGAGCCCATCCCCGTCTCGCCGGCCGCCCACTACGCGAGCGGCGGCGTACGCACCGACCTGTACGGCCGTACCTCGATCGAGGGCCTGTACGCCTGCGGCGAGGTCGCCTGCACCGGCGTGCACGGCGCGAACAGGCTGGCCTCGAACTCCCTCCTGGAGGGCCTGGTCTTCGCCGAGCGCATCGCCGAGGACGTGCACAGGTCGCGCCCGCGGCCGGGCGAGCCGGTCGCGGGCCGGGCCGCGACGGGCCTGGTGGACCCGAGGACCAGGCCGAGGCTCCAGGCGCACATGAGCGCCGGGGCCGGGGTCCTGCGCAGCCGCGCGTCGCTCCAGGCCACCTCCAAGGCCCTGCGCGACGCGCTCTGGACGCCCGTCGGGGTGCCCGCCTGCACGGAGTCCTGGGAGACGACGAACCTGCTCACCGTCGCCGCCGTCCTCACGGGCGTGGCGGCGGCCAGGCTGGAGACGCGCGGCTCCCACTGGCGCGAGGACCACGACACCCGCGACGACAATGAGTGGCTGGGCCACCTGGACGTGACCCTGACCGAGGAGGGCCTCCGCATGACCTACGTTCCCCACGGCGACGCGATGCCGCCGCGCCTCGCGCAGGAGCTGGCCGCCGCCGGGCTCGACCCGGCCGAGGTCGACGCGCTGATCGACCGCGCGCTCGCCGAGGACCTTCAGGAGGCGGGCGACGTGACGAGCCTCGCCACGATCCCCGCCGGGCAGCGCTCGACCGCCGACGTGGTGGCCCGCAAGGACGGCGTCGTGGCCGGGCTGGCGGTGGCCGAGGCGGTGTTCGTCCGGCTGGGGGCGGCGCGGGCCGAGCGGCGGGCCAAGGACGGCGAGCGGGTCGGCGCGGGTGACGTGCTGATGACGGTCGAGGGGCCGGCGCGGGCCGTGCTGACCGCCGAGCGCACCGCGCTCAACCTGCTCACGCACCTGTCCGGGGTGGCCACGCTGACGGCCAGGTGGGCGGAGGCGATCGGCGGCACCTCGGCGCGGGTCCGCGACAGCCGCAAGACCCTGCCGGGTCTGCGCGCCCTGGAGAAGTACGCCGTGCGCTGCGGCGGCGGGGTCAACCACCGGATGTCGCTGTCGGACGCGGCCCTGATCAAGGACAATCACGTGGTGGCCGCCGGCGGGGTGGCCGAGGCGTTCCGCGCGGTGCGGGAGCGCTTTCCCGATCTGCCGATCGAGGTGGAGATCGACCGGCTCGACCAGCTCGGCCCCGTGCTCGACGAGGGCGCCGAGGAGATCCTGCTGGACAACTTCACGGTCGAGGACACCGCGCAGGCCGTACAAATCGTGAAGAGTCGGGCGAAAAACAGGGTTGCGCTTGAAGCGAGTGGGGGATTGACCTTGGAATCGGCTCGTGATGTGGCTGAAACTGGCGTTGACTACCTTGCGGTGGGAGCGCTTACCCACTCGGCGCCGGCCCTGGACATCGCACTGGATTTGCGGGGGTAATTGATGCTGCTCACGATCGACGTCGGCAACACGCACACGGTGCTGGGGCTGTTCGAGGGCGAGGACGTCATCGAGCACTGGAGGCTGGCCACCGACGCCCGCCGCACCGCCGACGAGATCGCCGTCGTGCTCCAGGGGCTGCTGGCCCAGTCACCACTGCTCAAGGGCGCCGACGTCAGCGGCATCGCCATCTGCTCGACCGTGCCGAGCGTGCTCAACGAGATGCGGGAGATGTGCCGCCGCTACTACGGCGACGTGACCGCCGTGATCGTGGAGCCCGGCATCCGCACCGGCGTGCCCGTACGCATGGACAACCCGAAGGAGGTCGGCAGCGACCGCATCGTCAACTCCCTGGCCGCCATCGACCAGTACGGCGGCCCGTGCATCATCGTCGACTTCGGCACCGCCACCTCCTTCGACGCCGTCTCCGCCAAGGGCGAGTACGTCGGGGCCGTCACCGCCCCCGGCATCGAGATCTCGGTCGACGCGCTGGCCGCCGCCGGGGCCCAGTTGCACAAGGTGGAGCTGGTCAGGCCGCGCTCGGTGATCGCCAAGAACACGGTCGAGGCGCTGCAGGCCGGCATCATCTACGGCTTCGCCGGCCAGGTCGACGGCATCGTCGAGCGCATGGCCGCCGAGCTGGCCGACGACCCCGACGAGGTGACCGTGGTCGCGACCGGCGGGCACGCGGCGCTGGTGGTGGGCGAGTCGCGCTCGATCGACGTGCACGAGCCGTGGCTGACCCTCATCGGCCTGCGCTTGATTTATCACCGGAACACCGCATAGAACGTGACAAGCGGCCCCCTGCTCGGTAGGGGGCCGCTTGTCATTGCTGGGGGTTACTCGCCCTCGGCGGTGTAGATGTAGCGCCAGGAGCCGCACTTGGTGGGGTAGTTGCCGTACTGGCCGACCTGGCAGACCTTCACCCGCAGGTTGTAGACGTCGTTCTCCTCGAAGTGGAACGTCTTGTAGCCGGGGAAGCCGCAGTACTTCTTGGTGTAGACCGTGGACCAGTCGTCGTCGGAGTCCGCCGCCTGGAACTTCACGTACGCGCACTTGCCGCCCTCGTCGTAGTCGCGGTTGTCCAGGTCGTAGAGCCTGCCGCTGACGTGGACCTCGTTGGAGTCGTCGTGGTCCCACTGGACGTCGACGTGACCCTGGGCCTTGGCCAGGTGGTACTTGGAGAACACCGGGCCCCAGTACTCGGAGTAGTCGTCGAAGTCGGCGGTGCTGGCGCTGGCGGCCGAAGGAAGCGACAGAGCCACGGCGCTGGTGGCGGCGACGGCGAGGATGCCTGTCGCGATCTTCTTCATCATGATCTCTCCCAGAGCTCCCCTTGGGCCGGCTCCCTGCCGGCTCCCCCCTGAGCTCGTGAGCAATTAGTACGGGAGCTCTCTTGCAGAGCCCCTGCAAGAAGCCGTCACGAACGCTTGCAGTTCGCCGTATCCCCTACGCTTTGTTGTTGTGAGCGAGGAACTTCCAGAGCAGATGCGCATCCGGAGGGAAAAGCTCGACCGCCTCCGCAGCGAGGGCGTCGACCCTTACCCGGTGAACTTCCCCCGTACGGCGACCAACGCCGAGGTCAGGGAGAAACACCAGGGACTCGCGCCCGACACCGCGACCGGCGAGACGGTCGCCGTCGCGGGCCGCGTCATGCTCAACCGCGTGGGCGGCAAGCTCTGCTTCGCCACCCTCCGCGACGGCAGCGACGACCTCCAGGTCATGATCTCGCTCGACAGGGTGGGCGAGGAGTCGCTCGCCTCCTGGAAGCGCGACGTCGACCTGGGCGACCACGTCGGCGTGATCGGCGAGGTCATCACCTCGCGCCGCGGCGAGCTGTCGATCCTCGCCGACAGCTGGCAGATCACCGCCAAGTGCCTGCGCCCGCTGCCGGAGAAGCACGTCGGCCTCACCGACCCCGAGGCGCGGGTGCGCCAGCGCTACGTCGACCTCATCGTCAACGACGAGGCCAGGAAGATGGCCCGCGTGCGCAGCGCCACCGTGCGCGCGGTGCGCGACTTCTGGCACGAGGAGGGCTACCTCGAGGTCGAGACCCCGATGTTGCAGCCCATCCACGGCGGCGCGGCGGCCCGGCCGTTCAGGACCCACATCAACGCCTACGACATGGAGCTCTACCTTCGCATCGCGATCGAGCTCTACCTCAAGCGGCTCGTGGTCGGCGGCATCGAGAAGGTCTTCGAGATCAACCGCAACTTCCGCAACGAGGGCGCCGACTCCACGCACAACCCCGAGTTCACCATGCTCGAGGCCTACGGCACCTACCTCGACTACAACGACATGGCCGACCTGACCCAGCGGATGTACCAGAAGGCCGTCGTGGCCGCCCTGGACACCACGGTGGTCGTCCACGACGGCGTCGAGATCGACCTCGGCCAGGAGAAGTGGCCCCGGGTCAGGCTCTACGACCTGGTGTCCGACGCGGTAGGCGAGGAGATCACCACCGAGACCACCCTTGAGCAGCTGCGCAGGATCGCCGACCGCCGCGAGATCCACTGGGACGCGAAGTGGGGCTCGGGCAAGCTCGTGCAGGAGCTCTTCGAGGCCCTGGTCGAGCACACCCTCGTCCAGCCGACGTTCGTCATGGACTACCCGCTGGAGACCTCGCCGCTGGCCCGCCTCCACCGCGACAACCCGCTGCTGACCGAGAAGTGGGACCTGATCGGGTTCGGCACCGAGCTCGGCACCGCCTACTCCGAGCTCAACGACCCGATCGACCAGCGCCACCGGCTGGTGGAGCAGTCGTTGCTGGCCGCGGGCGGCGACCTCGAGGCGATGCAGCTCGACGAGGACTTCCTTCAGGCCCTCGAATACGCGATGCCGCCCACGGGTGGCATGGGCGCCGGCATCGACCGCATGATCATGGCCTTCACCGGCAAGAACATCCGCGAGACCATCCTGTTCCCGCTGGTCAAGCCCACCCACTGAGCGCTCCGGCCGTGCCCCTCACCGGGGCACGGCCTTCGCGGTTCAGGGCTCCAGCACGAGCCGGCCGCGCACCCCGCCCGCCGCCAGTCGCGCGTGCGCGTCGGCGGCCTTCTCCAGCGGGTACGTCCCCGCCACCCGCAACGTCAGCCGCCCGGCCTCCACCAGCCGCACCAGCTCCGCGAGCTGCCCGGCGTGGGAGCGGAAGAAGACGGTCGCCACGTCGATCCCGCGCAGCGCCACCGGCGCGACCCCGGCCGAGAGCGCCACGAAGGCGCCGCCGTC
>JABFVJ010000418.1 GCA_013362835.1 Nonomuraea sp.
CCCGTCTACACGGCCATCACCCAGGTCCTGGTCACGCCCGTCGACGGCCAGGACCAGGGCAACCAGGTGAGCAACCGGCAGCGCGAGCCGCTCAACCTCGACACTGAGGCCCAGATCGCCCAGTCGGCCGTGGTCTCGGCCCGGGTCGCGCGGGCCCTGCGGATCTCCGCGCCCGAGCCGGTCGAGGTCTCCGTACCGCCCAACTCCGCGGTGTTGTGGATCTCGGTGACCTCCGCCGACCCCGTCGCCGCCGCGGCGCAGTCCCGGGCCTACGCCGACGCCTACCTGACCAACAGGCGCGAGAGCGCGCAGGCCGACCTTGCCGAGCGGCAGCAGGCCGTGACGGCCAAGCTCAGGCAGGTCGACGCCGCGCTCGCCGCCTCCGTCAAGGAGCTCGCCCGGCTGCCCAAGGGCAGCCCCGAGCATGCCATCGCCACCCAGCGGCAGAGCGTGCTCAACCGCCAGTCCGCCGGCCTGACCCTCAAGTACGACGCCCTGCGCACGATCGCGGTCACCCCCGGATCGATCATCAGCGAGGCCCTGCCGCCCACCCGGCCGAGCGCCCCCAGCCTGCCCCTCTACCTGGGCACCGGCCTGATGCTCGGCCTGCTGCTCGGCGCGGCGGCGGCCTATGCCCGCGACCGCCTCGACACCCGGCTGCGCACGGCCGCCGACGTCGAACGGCTGACCGGCCTGCCGGTGCTCACCGACCTGTCCGGGGCCCGCGAGCACGGCGTGCTGCACGAGCTGGCCTGCGCCGTCGTCGCCGCCTGCCCCGGCACGCGGCTGCTGATCAGGTCGCTGCCCACCGACCTCTACGCCTCCTCGCTCGCCGAGCCCCTGGCCATCAGCGCGCCGCTGTCGGTGCTCGACGGCTCCGACGTCCGCGACCTGGCCAGGGCCGACGCGGCGGTGCTGCTGGTGGGGCTGGGCCGGGTCACCTCGACCGAGGTCGCGGCGGCCGTACGCGTCCTGGTCAGGCACGACGTACCGATCATCGGCGTGGTGACGGCGACCGACGCGGTGCCGGAGTTCGTCCCGCTGCTGGAGCCGCGCGCCACCTCGCTCGGCAAGCTCGTCGCGTCCGGCGAGGTCGAGGTGAGCGTGTCGGCGGAGACCACGCCCATGCAGCCCATGCAGTCGCTCCACCACCGGCAGCGCAAGCAGACGTGACGGGACCAGCCTGGCCGATCGCGGCGCTCCTGCTCGGCTACCCGCTCTGGTGGGCGCTGGGGTTCGGCGGCCTGTCGGTGATCGTCCTGGCCGTGCCGATGGCGGCGATCCTGTGGCGGCGGCGGCCGATCCGGGTGCCCCACGGCTTCGGCCTGTGGCTGCTGCTGCTCGCCGGCTACGCGCTGAGCGCCCTGATGCTCGACGAGCTGCCGCCCGGCACCTACGGCGCGTTCAGCACCGGCCGCCTGATCGGCTACGCCATGCGCCTCGCCCTGTACGTCTCCGTCCTGATCATGGTCCTCTACCTGGGCAACCTGACCGAACGCGAGCTGCCCCAGCTCCGCCTGGTGCGCTGGCTCGGCGTGCTGTTCCTCACCACGGTCGCGGGCGGGCTGCTCGGCGTGCTGTTCCCGCACTTCGCCTTCACCTCGCCGGTCGAGACGCTGCTGCCCGGCTGGATCGGCGAGAACTCCTTCGTCCAGAACCTCATCCATCCCACGGCCGCCCAGACGCAGAAGGTGCTCGGCTACTCCTCGCCCAGGCCGGAGGCGCCCTTCGAGTGGGCCAACGCGTGGGGCAGCAACGCCTCGGTGCTGCTGATCTGGTTCGTGGTCGGCTGGTGGACGTACGGCGGGCGGGGGCGGCGGGTCGTCGCGGCCCTGGTGATCGCCGTGGCCGCGGTCCCGGTCGTGTACTCGCTCAACCGCGGCCTGTGGATCGGGCTGGGGCTGGCCGTGGCCTACCTGATCGTGCGGGTGGGGGGCCGGACCAGGGTCGCGCTGTGCGCGGCGGTGGCCGCCGGGGTCGTCGCGTTCGCGGTGAGCCCGCTCGCCTCGGTGTTCGCCCAGCGGCTGGACCGTCCGCACTCCAACGACGTCAGGGCCTTCACGATGACCGCCACGGTCGCCGCGGCCCGCCACTCGCCGGTCATCGGCTACGGCAACACCCGCAACTCGCTCGGCAACCACCGTTCGATCACCACGGGCAAGACCCGCTGGTGCGCGGCCTGCGGCCATCCGCCGCTCGGCAGCGACGGGCAGCTGTGGCTGCTGCTCATCACGCAGGGCTTCACCGGGGCCGCCCTCTACGTGGCCTTCTTCCTCGGCGCGATCCGCCGCCACTGGGCCGACCGGAGCCCGATCGGGCTGGCCGGCGTGCTGGTGATGGGTCTCGTGCTGCTCTACATGGTCGTCTACGACGGCCTGGTGACACCGCTCAGCCTGTATCTCATCTCGTTCGCCCTGCTGTGGAGGAACGCATGAAGGACGCCTCCGCGCGGCTCGGATACCTCCGGGAGACCGTGCGCCTGCTGTTCCCCGGCACGGGGTCGCCGCGGGCGTACACGGTGCTGCCGCATCCGGTGCTGCCCCGGCGGTTGGCGCCGCGGCGGTGGTGGCACCTGGGAGGCGCGACGACGTTGCCGTACGAGGAGTCGATCGCGGCCTATCTGGGCGAGGTGTTCGACGCGCCCGTGGAGACCGTCCTCCACGTACGTCCCGCGCTGCGCCCCAACCGCAAGCCCGTCCTGGAGGCCCGTACGGACGGCCGCCTCCTCGCCTTCGTGAAGGTCGGCGACGGCGAGCGCGCCCGCGAGCTGGTCACCCGCGAGGCCGCGGCCCTGCGCGGGCTCGCCGAGGCGCCGCTGAAGACGGTCGTCGTCCCCGACGTGCTGCACCACGGCGAGTGGCGCGGCCTGCCCGTGCTGGCCCTCTCCCCCCTGCCCGTACGCCGCCGCCGGGTCCCCCAGCCCCTGCTGCACGCGGCCGTCAAGGAGATCGCGGCCACCGGCGGCCCGCGCCCGGCCTGGCACGGCGACCTGTCCCCGTGGAACATCTCCCCGTCCGCCGACGGCCGCCTCCTCGTCTGGGACTGGGAGCGCTACGAGTCCGGCGTCCCCTACGGCTTCGACGCCGTCCAACACTTCTTCCAGCGGGCGCTG
>JABFVJ010000069.1 GCA_013362835.1 Nonomuraea sp.
CGACACCATGTCGTTCGTGCTCGACCTGCACCGCGACGACACGGTGATCCAGTTCTTCGAGGTCAGGCGCATCCTGGAGCCGGCCGCGACCGCGCTCGCCACCGAGCTGATGAGCGAGGAGGACATCGAGGAGCTGCGCGCGATCCTCGACTCGCTGCCCGCCGAGCCGACGGTCGAGGAGCTGGTGGCCAACGACCTGGAGTTCCACCAGCGCATCGCGCGCGGGTCGGGCAACAGCGTGCTCTGCTCGTTCATCGAGAGCCTGTCAGGTCCGACGACTCGCGCCCGGGTGTGGCGCGGTCTCACGCAGGAGGGCGCGATGGAGAAGACGCGCGAGCAGCACACCGCGATCTACGAGGCGATCGCCGCGCGCCAGCCCGAGGTGGCACGTTCCTGGGCAACCGTCCACGTGGCCGGCGTCGAGTCGTGGCTGCGCAAGGCTCTCGACTGACTCTGGATCGAGTTCGCTCGGGTAGTAACCGTGGCGTGGCCGACAAACTGGAGCGATACCGCAGAAAGCGTGACCCCGGCCGGACCCCCGAGCCCGTGCCCGAGACTCCCCCGCAGGACCAGGGCGGCAACGCGTTCGTCATCCAGGAGCACCACGCCCGGTCCCTGCACTGGGACCTGCGGCTGGAGCACGACGGCGTCCTGGCGTCCTGGGCCGTCCCCAAGGGCCTGCCCGCCGACCCCGGCACCAACCACCTGGCCGTGCACACCGAGGACCACCCGATGGAGTACCTCACCTTCCACGGCGAGATCCCCAAGGGCGAGTACGGCGGCGGCACCATGACCGTCTGGGACACCGGCACGTACGAGACCGAGAAGTGGTCCGACCGCGAGGTCAAGTTCGTCCTGCACGGCAGGCGGGCCTCCGGCCGGTTCGTGCTGTTTCAGACGCGCGGCAAGAACTGGATGATCCACCGCATGGACGCCCCGGTCCGCGACCCGTTCCCGCAGGTGGAGCCGATGCTCCCGACCGAGCGGGCCAGGCCGCCCAAGGACGCCTCCGCCTACGCCTTCGAGTTCGCCTGGGGCGGGCGGCGGCTCCTGGTCCCGATCGACGGCGGCCGTACGACGGCGGGCCGCGAGCATCCGTGGCTGCGCCCGCTGGCCGAGTCGTTCGGCAGCCGTACGGCGGTGCTCGACGGCGAGGTCGTCACGCTCGGCGGCGCGGAGATCCTGGTCTTCTACGACCTGCTCTACGACGAGGGCCGCTCGCTGGTCGCCGAACCGTACAAGGACCGGCGGGCCGCGCTGGAGGCGCTGGAGCTCGCGGGTGCGCGCTGGCAGACCGCGCCGTCGTGGCCCGGCGAGGCGGGACCGGTGCGGCAGGCGGCCCGCGAGCAGGGTCTGCCGGGCGTGGTCGCCAAACGCCTGGACTCCCGGTACGAGCCCGGTGTGTCGAAGTCCTGGCTGTTCATCCCGTCCTGAGCAGGCCCTCGTCCTCCAGCTCCCGCCACAGGTCCTCGGGGACCGGGCGGGACCACAGGGCGGCGTTCGCGAGGACCTCCTCCGGCGCGCGGGCGCCGAGGACGATCGAGGCGACCGCCGGGTGGCGCAGCGGGAAGGCCATGGCCGCCTGCGGCAGCGGGACGCCGTGGCGCTCGCAGATCTTGGCGATCCTGGCGGCCCGGTCCAGCACCGGGGCGGGCGCGGGCGCGTAGTCGTAGGTGCCCGACGGGGTGGCGGTGGCGAGGACGCCGCTGTTGAACACGCCCGCGGCCAGCACCCGCACGCCGCGCTCGGCGCACTCCTCCAGCAGCGGCAGGCCCGACTGGTCGAGCAGGGTGTAGCGGCCGGCGAGCATGACCACGTCGACGCCGGTCTCCCTGACGAAGCGCAGCGGCGCCTGCCACTGGTTCATCCCGACGCCGACCGCCCCCACCACACCCTGCTCACGCAGCTCGGCGAGCGCCGGGTACGCCTCGCCGATCGCCTGGTCGACGTGGTCGTCGGGATCGTGGATGAGCGCGACGTCGACGCGCGGCAGCCCGAGCCGTACGAGGGAGTCCGCCAGGGACGCGCGGACGCCGTCGCCCGAGAAGTCCCACTCGCGGCCCAGCCCGGCCGGGACGTCGAAGATCTCGTCGTCGTCGCGCACCCGCGAGGGCACGATCAGACGTCCCACCTTCGTGGACAGGACGTAGCCCGAGCGGCCGGCGAGCGCGGCGCCGAGGCGGCGTTCGGACAGGCCGAGCCCGTAGTGCGGCGCGGTGTCGAACAGGCGGACACCGCTCTCCCAGGCCGCGTCCACGGTGGCGCGGGCCTGCTCGCCGGAGATCGCCTGGTAGAGGTTGCCGATCGGGGCGCCGCCGAAGCCGACGCGGGGCAGGTCGATCATGTCATCTCCCAAACCTGCTTCATGCCGCCCGCCGACTTGTCGAAGTCGCCGTCGAGCAGGCGGTTCATCTGCCGTTGCCAGGCCTGGTCGGCGGGGTCGTCCTTGAGCGCGGCCTGAAGGGCGGCGTAATCCTCGACCTCCACGACGTGGAACAGGTCGAGGCCGTCGCGGAAGATCCGCCACGAGCGCACGCCGTGGGCACGCATGGCCGACTCCAGGTCGGCGGGGATCCGCGCGTGCTCCCTGTCGTAGGTCTCCTCGCATCCGGGCTTCAGCCTGGTGTGGAGGGCGAGGCGTTCCATCAGTCCTGCGCCTTTCCGCCGGCGATCCTGCTGATCATCAGGGCGATCAGAATGATCCCACCGTAGATGACCGGCTGCCAGAAGCCCGAGACTCCGATGAGGGTGAGGATGTTCTGGACCAGGCCGATCACGAGCACGCCGGTGAGCGCGCCGAGGATCGTGCCCTTGCCGCCGTCCATGCTGACGCCGCCGATGACGGCCGCGGCGAACACCATGAAGATCCAGCCGTCGCCCATCTCGTTGCCGATCGCGCCGAGGCGGCCGGTCTCCAGGATGCCGGCCGTCGCGGCCAGGATCCCGCCGAGGACGAACACGCCGAACAGCACCCGGTCGACCCGGACGCCGGCCGCGCGGGCGGCGTCGGCGTTGCCGCCGATGGCGTACAGGGCGCGGCCGAGCCTGAGGTAGCTGAGGCCGAAGATCCCGGCGGCGAACAGCAGCGCGGCGATCCAGATCGCGGCGGGCA
>JABFVJ010000085.1 GCA_013362835.1 Nonomuraea sp.
GGCCGGCGACCGTCGGTGTCAGGACCGGGCCGCGGCTTGGTCTGGTGCGAGGCGCCCAGCTTGCGCGCGCCCGGCTTGGGCACGGCGCGGCGGACGGGCGCGACCCGGCCGGTCTCCTGCTCAGTCGTCAACGCGGATCCTCTCTGCCGCCCGTAGCCGGGCCGAGGCCGCCCGCGGGTTGCGGGCAAGCTCTTCATCGCTGGGGAGCTCGGCTCCCCTCGTCAGGAGGCGGAACCTCGGCTGGTGAGCCGGCAACGGGACGGGCAGCCCGGGTGGGCTGGTGTCCTTGGTTCGCGCCGTGAGGGCCTGCTTGGTGAGCCGGTCCTCAAGGGAGTGGTAGGAGAGCACGACGACTCGCCCACCCAGCGTCAGCGCGTCGAGCGCCGCGGGCAGCGCCGCCTCCAGGGCGGTCAGCTCCGCGTTGACCTCGATGCGCAACGCCTGGAACGTTCGTTTGGCGGGGTTGCCCCCGGTGCGCCTGGTCGCCGCGGGAATCGCTTCGCGCACGATGTCGGCGAGACGCTTGGTGGAGGTGATGGCCTCCTTGGCGCGTTCCTTGACGATAAGGCCGGCGACCCTCGGGGCGAAACGTTCCTCGCCGTAGTCGCGCAGGATTCGGGTCAGCTCGCCCGCCGCGTAGGTGTTGACCACCGTCTCGGCGGTCAGCTCCTGGTCGGTGTCCATGCGCATGTCGAGCGGCGCGTCATAGGAATAGGCGAAGCCGCGCTCGGCCTCGTCGAGCTGGGGCGAGGAGACCCCGAGGTCGAACAGCACGCCGTCGACCGTGGTGTGGCCGGCCTCGGCGATCACCTCGGCCAGGTCGCCGGAGGAGGCGTGGACCAGCGTGGCCCGGTCGAGGTAGGGGGCGAGCCTGCGGGTCGAGTGCTCGATCGCGAAAGGGTCGCGGTCGATGCCGATCAGGCGCAGTGCGGGGAAGGCGGCGAGCAGGGCCTCGGAGTGACCGCCGAGCCCGAGGTTGGCGTCGACGACGACCGGAGCCTCACCCGACAGCGCGGGACCGAGCAGCTCCAGAACGCGCTCGAGCATCACCGGAACGTGACCGCCCGTGCCGATGTCGTCGTCCATCTCCAACCCCCCTCTCGCGTCCTGCTCGCGGATGACGCGTGTCCGGTCAATCGTCAGTCATTCCTGGGTCCCCACCCGGCGCCGTCCGGCCAGGTCCCCATCCGCACCCTCTTCGTGGACGCCCGCCCTCTGACACCGGGGAAGGTGCATCAGTTGGCGGGCAGTGGTTGCGGGTGGAGACCTCGCCGAACGACATCACCGACGGATCGACCGTGGTCACTACAAGATCCCTGGCAGCACCTCCTCCGACAGATCGGCGAACGCCTGCTCCTGCGCGTTGAGATAGGTGTCCCAAGCCTGCGAGTCCCAGATCTCCAGCCGGGTGTTGGCCCCGATGACGACGCAGTCACGATCGAGGCCGGCGTATTGGCGCAGGCTCTGCGGGATCGTGATGCGTCCCTGCTTGTCTGGTTTCTCGTCGGACGCGCTGGCGAAGAAGACGCGGCTGTAGTCACGCACCGCTTTGGCGGTGACCGGGGCGGTGCTGAGAGCCTCGGTAATGCGCTGGAACTCCTCCACGGGAAAGACGTAGAGGCATCGCTCCTGGCCTTTGGTGATCACAAGACCCTCCGCCAGCTCCTCACGGTACTTAGCCGGCAGGAACAGCCGTCCCTTGTCGTCCAGACGCGGTTGATGGGTGCCGAGGAACATCGGCCCCACCTCCCGTGCCTCAGTGAAGCGCTCAGCGCTGGTGCACCGGGCCCTCCACTGCGCACCACCATACTCCACTTCTCCCCACCGTCAACTGATTCGAACCGTCTTCATCATCAGTTTCCGTTGCGTTACCGCAGGTCAGAGCGGTGGAGCGGGGTGGGGGGCGGGCGGGGGCGGCCCAACCCTCATGGGCGTGTCGAGGGTTGGAAAGGCCGGGGAAATAGGGGCTCGGGGCGCCGCGCGGGCCGGGGTGGGGGAATGTGGGGCGGCCCAGGGGGCGAGTGTCACGGGATTCGCACTGCTATGCGACAAGAACAGGAACATCACCGAGGTTCCCTGGAATATCCACAAATGTCGCTCAAGAACCCACAGCGTCGTAGGGTCGTACAGACAATGGAAAAGGAATGGCATGGCTCCCGTAATGGCACCGTGCGGGACAGCCGTCGCACGATGGAGGCCTGGTGGCAGTAACCCATGACGTCCCTCCCCAGCTCGACGAGCTGGTCTCCACCGCTCACCGGATCCGGCAGGCCATCGAGTCGGTGATCGAGGGAAAGAGCGACGCCGTCCGTCTCACGCTGACCGTCCTGCTCGCCGAAGGCCACCTGTTGATCGAGGACGTGCCGGGCGTCGGCAAGACCATGCTGGCCAAGGCGCTGGCGCGGTCCATCGACTGTCCCGTGCGCCGGGTGCAGTTCACCCCCGACCTGTTGCCCAGTGACATCACCGGGGTGAGCGCGTACAACCAGCAGACGCGCGAGTTCGAGTTCAAGCCGGGGCCCGTGTTCGCCAACATCGTCGTGGGCGACGAGATCAACCGCGCCTCGCCCAAGACGCAGTCGGCGTTGCTGGAATGCATGGAGGAGCATCAGGTCACGGTGGACGGGGTGACCTATCGTCTCGACGCGCCGTTCATGGTGATCGCCACCCAGAACCCGATCGAGATGGAGGGCACCTATCCCCTGCCCGAGGCCCAGCGCGACCGGTTCACGGCCAGGGTGGCGATGGGCTACCCGGAGCCGACGGCCGAGCTGGAGATGCTCGACGTGCACGGCAGCGCCTCCCCGCTGGACAAGCTGGAGCCGGTCGCGACGACCGCCGAGGTACGCGCGCTGATCGAGGCCGTACGCGGCGTGTACGTCTCCCAGCCGGTCAAGAAGTACGCCATCGACCTGGTCGTGGCCACCCGCCACTCCCCCGACCTGCGGCTGGGCGCCTCGCCCCGGTCCACGCTGCAGCTCGTACGCGCGGCCAGGGCGCACGCGGCGCTCGCCGGCCGCGACTACGTCATCCCCGACGACCTTCAGGACCTGGCCGTGCCCGTGCTCGCGCACCGGCTGCTGCCCAGCGTCGAGGCCCAGGGCCAGCGGCGGCTGCCCGAGCAGGTGGTCACCGACCTCGTCAGGCGTGTGCCGGTGCCGGAGACCCGGGCGTCGTGAGAGCCGGGCTGCGGGCGCTGACCTCGCGGGGCAGGTCGTTCCTCGCCTCGGGGATCGCGGCGCTGCTGATGGCCGTGCTCCTGGGCGAGAACGACCTGTTCAGGATCGGGGTGCTGATCACGGCGCTGCCGCTGCTGGCCGCGCTGGTGGTGGCACGTACCAGGTACCGGCTGAGCTGCGCGAGAAGGCTGGACCCGCCCCGGGCGGAGGTGGGCGGGGAGGCCACGGTCACGCTGCGCCTGGAGAACGTGACCAGGCTGCCGACCGGGCTGCTGCTGATCGAGGACACCGTGCCGTACGCGCTGGGCGTGCGGCCGAGGTTCGTGCTGGACCGGGTCGAGTCCAGGGGCGTACGCGAGATCGACTACCGGGTCAGGTCCGACCTGCGCGGCAGGTACACGATCGGGCCGCTGTCGGTGCGGATCGCCGACCCGTTCGGGCTGGTGGAGCTCACCCGCGCGTTCACGATCAGCGACACGCTCGTGGTGACGCCGCAGGTGGTGGCGTTGCCGCACGTACGGCTGTCGGGCGAGTGGACGGGCGGCGGCGACAGCCGTACGCGGAGTGTGGCCGCGGCGGGCGACGACGACGTGGCGCCGCGCGAGTACCGGCAGGGCGACGACCTGCGCCGCGTGCACTGGCGGTCGACCGCCAGGCACGGCGAGCTGATGGTGCGCCGCGAGGAGCAGCAGTGGCAGAGCCGCGGCGCGCTCCTGCTGGACACCCGCAGGCACGCCCACCGCGGCGAGGGCCCGCGCTCCTCCTTCGAGGTGGCGGTCTCGGCCGCGGCCTCGATCGGGGTGCACCTCGCCCATGAGGGGCTCGGCCTGCGCCTGGTGACCGACCAGGGCGCCGAGCACCTGACGGACCAGGGGCTCAGCTACTCGCTGCTGGACACGCTCGCCGTGGTCCGGCACAGCGCGGCCCGCTCGCTGGAGATGGGCGTCTCGGCGCTGCGTCAGGGCGGCGGCGACGGGCTGATCGTGGCCGTGCTCGGCGCGCTCGACCCCGAGGAGGCCAGGGAGCTGGCCAGGCTGCGGCACAGCGGCATCACCGGGGTCGCGGTCCTGCTCGACGTCGGCACCTGGGAGGGCGGCCGGGGCTCGCTGGAGGGCTACGACTCCGTCCAGGCCGTGCTGGCCGGTTACGGCTGGCGCATCGTACGCCTGCCCGCCGGCACCTCGATCGCCTCGGTCTGGCAGGACGCCGCCAACCGCGGCAGATACGCGCTCAACCCCACGGGAGGTGCGGCATGATCCCGGCGCCCGTCGTCTCCCCGTTCCCCGCAGGAGGTGCGGCATGAGGCTGTCGGCGGCTTCCGGGGTGGCCGCGTTCGCCGCGGCGATCCTGCTCTACCCGCTCTTCCAGGGCGGGGCCTGGTTCTGGACGTCGCTCGGCGCGGTGCTGGCCGTGGTGGCGGCCGGCCTGCTCAGCTCCCGCCTGTCGCTGCCCGCCTGGGCCGCGCCGCTGGTGGGGCTGGCCGCCCTGTGGATCTTCCTGACCGTGGTCTTCGCCTCGTCCAAGGCGTGGGCGCTGGTGGTGCCGACCAAGGAGTCGGTGTGGGAGCTGGCCAGGCTGCTCGGCGTCGGCTGGGCCGACATCCAGCGCTTCGCCGCCCCGGTCCCCGCCACCGACGGCATCACCCTGCTCACCGCGGGCGGCGTGGGCGTCATCGCCATCGCCGTGGACCTGCTCGCCGCGCGACTGCGGCGGGCGGCGCTGGCAGGGCTGCCGCTGCTGGCACTGGCCACGGTCCCGGCGACGATCCTGGCCGACCCGATCAGCTGGCCCGCGTTCATCATCGCCGCGCTCGGCTTCGTCAGCCTGCTGATCGCCGACGGGCGCGAGCGGGTGGGCCACTGGGGACGGGCGGTGCTCGTACGGCGGACCCGGTCGGCGACCGGGCCGCAGGCCGACAGCGGCAGGGTCAGGGCCGACACGAGCGGCCTGCGCCTGTCGGGCAAGCGCATCGGGTTCGCCGCCATCGCGCTGGCGATCCTGCTGCCCGCCGCGCTGCCGGTCATGGAGCCGGTCTCGTTCTTCCAGTTCGGCGTGGGGGGCCGCGGGCCGGGCAAGGGTAACTCGATCAGCATCCCGAACCCGATCGCGAACCTGAAGGGCCAGCTCGAACTGCCCGAGCGGCGGGTGGTCCTCACCTACACCAACAACGACAACAAGCCCAGGTACCTGCGGATCTACTCCCTGGACACCTTCGACGGGCAGCAGTTCGGCATGACCGAGCCGAAGGGCTCGCCGGACAACAAGACCGAGAACGGGCCGCTGCCGCCGCCTCCCGGGCTGAGCCAGAACACGAAGGTGACCAACGTCCAGTCCAAGATCCAGATCAGCGACGAGATCGCGCGGCTGCAGTTCCTGCCGCTGCCGTACCCGCCGCGGGAGATCCGGGTGGACGGCGACTGGCGCGCGGACGTGAGCACGCTGATGGTCTTCTCCATCCCCGACGAGGCCGCCGGGCTGGACTACGAGGTCGCCACGAGCGAGCCGGAGGCCACCCCCGAGCTGCTGGAGTCGATGGAGGGCGCCCAGCCTGGCGTGGACCAGCGGTACCTGAGGCTGCCCGACAACCTGCCGCCGGAGATCGGCCGCCTGGCCCGCTCGCTGACCGCCAACGCGAACTCCAACTACGAGGCGGCGGTGAAGCTGCAGCAGTTCTTCACCAAGGACGGCGGCTTCGTCTACAACCTCAAGACGCAGGGTCACGGCAACTCGGCGCTGCGGGACTTCCTGCTGCGCGACCGGGCGGGCTACTGCGAGCAGTTCGCCGCGTCGATGGCGGTGCTGGCCAGGCTGGTGGGCATCCCGTCACGGGTGGCCATCGGCTACACGGGCGGCACGAAGATCGGCGACAGGTGGACGGTCACGACCGGTGACTCGCACTCCTGGCCGGAGCTGTACTTCGAGGGCGTGGGCTGGCTGCCGTTCGAGCCGACCCCGTCCGGGGCCCTCGGCCAGGGCAGCGCGCGGGTGCCGGACTACACGGTGCCGAGAGCGGCCGCCACGACGCCGTCCACGTCGCCGAGCGCCGGCGCGACCAGCTCGGGCGCCGACGACCCGATCAACCCCTCGACCAGGCGCAACCCGCGTGAGCTCGACCGCGAGGGCCTGATCGCCACCGGCGGGCTGCCGCCGGACGACTCGATGCCGCTGATCGGCAAGATCGGCATCGGGGCGGGCGCGCTGCTGCTGCTCCTGCTGATCCCGGCCGGGCTGCGGCTGATCACCAGGAACCGGCGGGTGCGCGTACTGGGCTGGAAGGTCTCGGCCCCGGACGACGACGTGACGGCCAGGATCGCGACGGCGCACCACCCGACGGTCGCGGCCGTCTGGGCCGAGCTGGACGACATCCTGTACGACTACGGCATGGCCCGCGAGACCAGCGAGACCCCGAGGGCCCTGTCCAGGCGGCTGAGCCAGCAGTACGAGTTCGACACCGAGTCCTCGGCCGCCATGACGGCCATCGCGACGACGGTCGAACGGGTGCTGTTCGCCAGGGACCCCGGCACGATCGAGCCCATGAGAAAGGACCTGCGCAAGGTGCGGCAGGCCCTGGCGGCGACGGTGTCGCGCGGGAGGCGGGTGCGGGCGGTGCTGCTGCCCCCGTCGACGCTGCGGCGGCTGCGGTCGCTGGGCGAGCGCCTGCTCGACGGGTTCGACCTGCTGGAGAACATCAGGCTACGGCGGACGGCGCCCGACAAGGGCGCCTGACCGGTTCGCCGCTACCGAGCGTGCGGTCTCTCCCTGGAAGGGGAACGGCCGCACGTCTGTTCTGCCGTGACCTGACGGTCAGCGCTCGTCGTGGCGGCGGCGCCAGCGCTCTTCCATGCGCTCCATGAAACTGCCCCGGTTGCCCCGGCGGGCCTGCTTGCCCGTGCCGCCGGCGCCCGGAGCCGGTGCGGAGTCACCGAATCCGTTCATGCGTTTCCAACTGGACAGACCCCACAGACACGCGGCGAGCATGACCACGAAACCGCCGACGCCGAGCGGGATCTGACTCATGACCACGCCTACCATCATGATGACGACGCCGAGGGCAAAGCCTATGGAGGCTTTGATCAGGCGACGCTTGTAATGGCTGCGCGGGTCACTGATCCTTACGGTGTTGGCCCACTTCGGGTCCTCGGCGTAGAGGGCCTGCTCGATCTGGTCGAGCAAGCGCTGCTCGTGCTCAGAGAGCGGCACGGCGCCTCCCAAGGACGGCCCCATAACGGGGAAGACGGCAACGGACGACACGGGGTGTCCGAACCTCGCGGTCGGTTATCCCCAGAATACGAGGCTGTAGACGTAGGCGAAAGCAAACGTCCAACGCAGACCAAACCGGAGGTGACGTCATGGCTCCATTCTGGCCCATCTCGCACCCCTTCCCCCAAAATCGCGACATCCTTGTCCTACCCGATTGACCGATCAAGTAGGACATGGGCGTCATGTCTCTATTTCATCAAGCTTGCCACGTACCAGCGATGCTGGGACCACCGCATCGGGACCAAATCTCCGGATCGCCTTGTCCATGGCCTGTTCGGCCTCGCGCCAGCCGGTCTCGCGCTCGCCCAGACCGAGCTGGTGGACGGCCTCACCGGCCGGGCGGAGGTTCTCCATCCTGACCCCGACCAGGCGCAGACGCACGCGCTGGAGGCCCGCGGCCTCGAACAGCCCGCAGGCGGTGGCGTAGATCACCTGGGCCACGTCGGTCGGCTCCCGCAGGGTGCGCGACCGGGTGATCGTGGTGAAATCGGCCCGGCGCAGCTTCACACTTACAGTTCTTCCCACGTGTCCGCCCTTACGCATCCTGGCCGCGACGCGCTCGGACAGGCGCAGCAGCTCGCGCCTGATCACCTCGGGATCGTCGACGTCGGCCGCGAAGGTCTCCTCGTTGCCGATGCTCTTGTCGGGCACGTGCGCCGTCACCGGGCGCTCGTCGCGCCCCCAGGCCAGCGAGGCCAGGTGGCCGCCCACGGCCTGCCCCAGCTCGCGCTGGAGCGTGTTCAGGGGCACTCTGGCGAGGTCGCCCACCGTGCGGATGCCGAGCCGTACGAGGGACTGCTCGGTACGCTCCCCCACGCCCCACAGCGCCGAGACCGGCAGCGGGTGGAGGAAGTCGACCACCTGCCCCTCGGGCACCACGAGCATCCCGTCGGGCTTGCACTGCTTGGACGCCAGCTTTGCCACGAATTTGCTGCTCGCCACCCCCACCGAGCACGTGATGCCGAACCGGTCGAGGACCTGCTCCCTGATCATCGCCGCGATCGCCGCGGGCGGGCCGAGCCGGCGCCGGGCCCCGCCGACGTCGAGGAACGCCTCGTCGGAGGCGATCGGCTCGACCAGCGGGGTGACCGTGTGGAAGATCTCCATGACGCCCTTGGAGACCTCGGAGTATTTCCCGTGGCTGGGCGGGATGACCGTCGCCTGCGGGCAGAGCCTGCGCGCCCTGCTCATGGGCATCGCCGAGTGCACGCCGAAGGCCCTGGCCTCGTAGGTGGCGCTGAGCACGACGCCGCGCCCGGCCGGCGAGCCGACGATCACCGGGCGGCCCCGCAGCTCCGGCCGCTCCAGCAGCTCGACGCTGGCGAAGAAGGCGTCCATGTCGACATGGAGGATCGGGCAGCCGCTGTCATCGATCCCGGTGCGCGGCGCGGGACCGATGCCTGTGATCTGCTTGCGGGACACGCTGTCGATTCTATCCGAACAGGCGTTCTAGCCTAGGCCCGGTGGCCGAGAACGTGAACCTGTGTGGCGACGTCGCGCAGCACCGGATGGGCGGCGGCGGCCTGCTCCAGCGCCACCAGCGCCTCGGCCGCGCCCGGCTCGCCGTCGACGAGCCTGCTGGGCACCAGGTCGGCGAAGACCCGCACGCCGTGGACCGCTCCGACGGTGAAGCCGGTGGCGGTCAGCAGCTCCGACAGGGTCTCGGCGGTGTAGCGGCGCGGCGTGGGGTCGCGGTCGCCCCACGTGCCGCGCGGGTCGGACAGCACGGCCCTGGCCTCGTCGAACTGCCCGGCCAGCGCCCGGTGGATCGCGCTCGCGACCGGGTTGGCGGCCAGCACGCTGACGGCGCCGCCCCTGCGCAGCAGCCCGGCGACGGCGGTCAGCGCGCCGATCGGGTCGTCGACGTACTCCAGGACGCTGTGGCACAGCACCAGGTCGGCGCTGTCGCGGTCGAGCAGGTCGCCGAGGTCGGCGGCGTCGCCCTGCAGGCCGCGCACGGCCACGCCCCGCTCCTTGGCCCGGCGCTCCAGCGCGGCCAGCGAGTCGGGGCTGGGGTCGACGACGGTGACGGTGTGGCCGAGCGCGGCCATTGGCACGGCGAACCCGCCGGTGCCCCCGCCGGCATCGACGATGTCGAGGGTGTCACGGCCCGTGGCCCGCGCCCGCTCGGCCAGCACCGACCGCAACGCGTCCCAGACGACGGCGGTGCGCACCGCCGGGGTCCTCGTGGTGACGCCTTCTGCTCGCAACGTCGGCTCGCCTCTCTCTCCTCCGCGGGCGGCCCTCGCCCTGTGCGGACGGGGCCAGCCTACGCCGTACGGGCGCCCGCCCGCAGGCCAGACCCTAACCCTCGAACCGGGCCAGCAGCCTCTTCGGCGCCCGCAGCCGCCAGGCGTCGGTCAGCAGCTCGGTCAGCTCGTCGGCGGCCACCTCGGCGAAGCGCACCAGGACCGAGGCGTGCCCGTCGTAGTGCGGCGTGCTGAAGTACGTGCCGGGCTCGGCCGCGATCAGCTCGCGCTTGGCCTCCTCGCCGGCCACCGGCACGACCAGGACGTCGCCCTCCTCCCTGACCCGGGCGAACCATTTGCCGCCCACGTAGAAGGCGGGGGTGCCGTACATGGGCTTCTCGGTCGTGCCGGGCAGCGCCAGGGCGATGGCGCGCACCTCTTCCTCTGTCACCATGCGTCGATGCTGGCACGGCGGCGGGAGAAGGGCGCGTCGCGGCTGGTGACGCGCCGCTTCCCCGGAGGGCGTCCGTGTGGCCGCGCGGTCAGGCCGGCGCCGCTCTCGGACGGCCGGCCGCCTGACCGCGCGGCGGTACACGTTCCCTCGCCTCTCGCGAGCCGTGCGGGCCGCGTGACTGGAACGTACTCCTGCCGGGCCGCCGCGGCCTTTGTCTAAAGGGTGAGGCTTGGCTTGAGTTGCTTGAACCGGGCCAGCAGCCCGTTGATGAACTGCGGCGACTCGTCGGTCGACAGCTCGCCCGCCAGGTGCACCCACTCGCTGATGACCACGCCCTCCGGCACGCCGGGCATCCACAGCAGCTCGTACGTGCCGCCGCGCAGCAGATTGCGGTCGACGGCGGGCATGCGGTCGAGGGTCCAGCCCTCGGAGTAGGTGGTGATCAGCTCGTCGATGCGCGCCTGGTGGCGGGCGACGCCCTCGACGATGGTCGAGGTGTACTCGTTGACCGGCGGCTCCTGCCGCTCCACCCGCTCGGCGAGGATCTTCAGCGGGTCTTCGGAGCGCAGCTCGGCCTCGAAGAGGATGTCGAGGGCGCGCCTGCGTGCTTTGCCGCGTGCCGACACCTCAGGCCCGGCCGAGGTATTCGCCGCTACGGGTGTCGACCTTGACCTTCTCGCCCGTGGTGATGAACAGCGGCACCTTGATCTCGGCGCCGGTCTCCAGCGTGGCGGGCTTGGTGCCGCCGGTGGAGCGGTCGCCCTGCAGGCCCGGCTCGGTGTTGGAGATGGTCAGCTCGACGGCCGCGGGCAGGTCGACGTAGAGGGCCGCGCCCTCGTTGAAGGCGATCGTGGCGAGCGTGTTCTCCAGCATGTAGTTGGCGGCCGTGCCGACCGTGTTGCCGGGCACGTTGACCATGTCGTAGGTCTCGGTGTCCATGAACACGAAGTCGTCGCCGTCCTTGTAGGAGTACTGCATCTCGCGCTTGTCGACGTTGGCCACGTCGACCTTCACGCCGGCGTTGAAGGTCTTGTCGACGACCTTGCCGGAGAGGACGTTCTTGAGCTTGGTGCGGACGAACGCGCCGCCCTTGCCCGGCTTGACGTGCTGGAACTCGACAACGCTCCAGAGGTCGCCGCCCTCGAGCTTCAGCACCATGCCGTTCTTGAGGTCGTTGGTCGTCGCCACTCGTTCTTCTCCCGCGTGTGGCCGCTCTAAAGGACGAGCAGCTCCTTGGTCGTCTTGGTGAAGAGTTCCGGCCCGCCATCACGTGTCACGAGGGTGTCCTCGATGCGAACGCCGCCCCGCCCCGGGAGGTAGACCCCGGGCTCGACGGTGATCGGAACTCGATCCTCTAGTCTCCCGTTCCTGGAGGGGCCCAGGAACGGGTCCTCGTGGATCTCCAGGCCGACGCCGTGGCCCAGCCCGTGCCTGAAGTGGCCTCCGTGACCCGCGGCCTCGATGACGCCGCGCGCGGCGGCGTCCACGTCCCGGGCGCCCGCCCCCGGGGTCAGCGCGTGCCTGCCCGCCCGCTGGGCGGCCGCCACCAGGTCGTACAGCTCGCGCTGCCAGTCGGCGGGGGCGCCCAGGCAGACGGTCCTGGTCATGTCGGCGTGGTAGCCGCGGTAGCGGGCGCCGAAGTCGATGGTGACCAGGTCTCCGGTACGCAGCTCGCGGTCGGTGGGGGCGTGGTGCGGGATCGCCCCGGTCTCGCCCGCGGCGACGATCGTGTCGAAAGACGGCTTGTCGGCGCCGAGCTCGGTCATGCGGTGGTCGAGCAGGCGGGCCAGGGCGCGTTCCGTGAGGCCCGGCGCGATCAGGGGCGTGACGTCGGCGAACGCCTGGTCGGTGATCGCGCAGGCCGTACGGAGGAGGTCCAGCTCCTCCTCGTCCTTGACCGCCCGCAGCTCCTCCACCACCGGCCCCAGCGGCACCAGCCCGTCGCCGAGTCCCTGGAACGTGGCCACGCTCATGTGGGCGGCCTCGATGCCCGCGCCCGGCTCGGCCAGCCTGGCGGCCACGTCGGGCGCCTCGACCGCCGCCACGCCGAGCTCGCGCGTCTTGCCGATGTAGCGGTTGTCGGTCGCGAGCAGCGCCTCCCCGTCGGCCCTGACCAGGACGGCCGCGTTCGAGCTGACCAGCCCGGTGAGGTAGCGGACGTTGACGAGGGAGGTGACGAGGAGCGCGGGCACCTCGCGCGCGGCCAGCAGCGCCGCCAGCCGCGCCCGGCGCGCCGGGTAGTCGATGGTCATGTCGCCAAATGTACGGGTCTTCTCTCCCGGGTTCCCTTCCCCCGGGATTCCTTCCCCCGGGACTCTTTCCGCCGGGGGCCCGGAGGGCGTCAGGAGAGGGCGAAGTCGTTCATGAACGCGGCCAGGGGGCCCGATCCGGGAGCGTCGCCGTGCTCCTGGGCCCGCCGCAGGTCGTCGTAGACGCCCCTGATCTGGTTGCGCGCCGGTTCGAGGTGGCCCTCCTGGAGCTTCCTCGCCGCCTTCCTGAGCTTGTCGTGGGCCTTCTCCGCGACCTCGGGGTTGATGTCGCCGACCTGCTCCTGGGCGGTCAGCGCCTGGTCGAACATCACCAGCCAGTGGTCCCAGCCGCCCTGCGGCTCCTGACCGCCGCCCAGGGTCGCCTTGGGGACGACGGTCTCGACCAGCCGCGTGGGCGTGTCGCCGGGCTGCAGCCCTGTGCTCGGGGATACGAGAGGGGTGGGGGTGGTGACGGGCTCGGTGGGGAGGCCCAGCGCGGCGGTGGGGGTCGGGCTCGGCGTGGACGTCGCCAGAGGGGTCTCCTCGCGTGAGCCCGTCCACAGGACCATGCCGACGGTGACCGCCGCGATGACCGCCACGGCGATGCCCATCTGGAGGAGCAGCTTGTTGTTGCGCGAAGGGGCGGGGGCCAGGTCGGCGGCGTCGTAGACGGCGGTGTCACCGGCGCGCGGGGCGACGTTGAAGGCGTGGACCTCGGTGTCGCCGGGGCGGCCCGGCTGGGCGGGGTGCGTGGCCGTGGGGGACGCGCCCGGGAGGGCGGCCGGTCTGGCGATGGCCGCGAGGGCGCGGCGGATCGACTCGCCTCCCGAGGGACGCTCGGCGGGGTCGGCGGCGAGCATGGCGAGGACGAGCCGGTCCAGC
>JABFVJ010000132.1 GCA_013362835.1 Nonomuraea sp.
CACCGCGGCGCGTACGGGCTGTCCGGCGAGTTCGGCCACATCAGGGTCGATCCGGAGAGCGTCCGCTGCGAGTGCGGCGGCACCGGCTGCCTGGAGACCGTGGCCTCGATAAGAGCCGTGCTGGCGGCACACCGGGCCGCGGGCGGCGCGGCCCAGGACGTACCGGGACTGGTCAAGGCGGCCCGCGCGGGCGAGACGGCCGCGCTCGGCCCGCTAGCCGAAGCAGGCGCCAGGACCGGCGCCGTGCTCGCGGCCCTGTGCAACGCGATCGGCCCCAGCATGATCGTGGTCGGCGGCGAGCTCGCCGAGGCCGGCGACCCGCTGATCGAGCCGATCCGCCGGGCGCTGGACGAGCACATCATGCCCGTCTCCCGCCACCGGGTGAGCCTGCGCCGGGCCACGCTCGGCGAGGCAGGCGGCGCGCTCGGCGGCATCGCCCTGGTCCTGCATGAATCACCCTTGTTGTCCCGCTACCCGGCGGGTCCGGACCTCGCGGAGGATCTCTTGCGCCCATCGAGGCAGTCATGACCGAGCTCGTCACCCCCGGTTTCGGGCGGCGCGGCAACGGCAGGCGGTCCTACCCCGGCACCTCCGTCTGGCTCAACCTCGCCGCGGTCGCCGCCGGTCTCGTCGTGTGGACGCTGCTGTCCGTCTTCGGCGTCCAGGGCCTGCCGGGACCGCTCGACGTGGCGGCCAAGGCCGGCGAGCTGATCGCCGACGGCACGCTGCTCGGCGACGCGATGGCCAGCCTGCGCAGGGTCCTGCTGGGCTTCCTGCTCGGCACGCTGCTGGCCGTCCCGGTCGGCTTCCTGATGGGCTGGTACGCCACCGCCCGCGCCCTGCTGGAGCCCTACGTCCAGTTCTTCCGTACGATCCCGCCGCTGGCGATCATCCCGCTGGCCATCGTGCTCATGGGCATCGACGAGGTGCCGAAGGTCTTCGTGATCTTCCTGGCCTCGTTCCTGTCCAGCGTCGTCGCGACCTTCCAGGGCGTGGTCGGCGTCGACAGGACGCTGATCAACGCGGCCCGGGTGCTCGGCGCCTCCGACGGGGTCATCTTCCTCAAGGTCGTGGTGCCGGCCTCGACGCCGTTCATCCTGGTCGGGATGCGGGTCGGGCTCGGCTCGGCCTGGGGCACGCTGGTCGCCGCCGAGCTGATCGCCGCCCAGGAGGGCCTGGGCTTCCGGATGCAGCAGGCCCAGCTCTACTACGACCTGTCCACGATCTTCGTGGGCCTGATCGCCATCGGCGTGCTCGGCCTGCTGATGGACCGGCTGCTGCTGCTCGCCGAGCGGCGGCTCACCGACTGGCAGGAGCGCCGATGAACAACAAGATCTCCTTCACCGACGTGGTGAAGACGTACCCGATGAAGGGCGAGACGTTCACCGCGCTCGACCACGTCAGCCTGGACATCGCCGACCGCGAGTTCGTCACGGTCGTCGGGCCCTCGGGCTGCGGCAAGAGCACGCTGATGAGCATGGCGGCCGGCCTGGTCGAGCCCACGTCCGGGCAGGTGCTCGTGGACGGCGTGCCGGTGAACGGCCCCGGCCCGGACCGGGGCGTGATCTTCCAGCAGTACGCGCTGTTCCCCTGGCTGACCGTCCGCAAGAACGTCGAGTTCGGCCTCAAGCTCGCCGGTCTGCCCGCCGAGGAGCGGACGCGGCGGGCCGAGCGGGCCATCGAGCTCGTGGGCCTGTCGCTCTTCGCCGACGCGCTGCCCAAGACGTTGTCGGGCGGCATGAAGCAGCGCTGCGCCATCGCCCGCGCGTACGCGGTGAACCCGCAGGTGCTGCTCATGGACGAGCCGTTCGGCGCGCTCGACGCGCTCACCCGAGTGCAGCTGCAGGACCAGCTCCTCGACACGTGGAGCCAGGAGCAGCGCACGGTCATGTTCATCACCCACGACGTGGACGAGGCCGTCTACCTCGCCAGGCGGGTGGTCGTCATGGCCGCCAGACCCGGCCGCATCCAGCAGATCATCGACGTGGACCTGCCCTACCCGAGGACCGAGGAGATGCGGCTCTCGCCGGAGTTCGGCCGGATCCGCAACGAGGTCTGGCACTCCGTCTACCACCAAACCCCCCACACCCCCCACACCCCCCACACCCCCCACGCCCCCGCGGCCTGAAAGGACCTCCCGCCATGCGTGTACTCAAGCGCGCCCTCACCTCGATCACCGCGGTGACCGTGCTGACGCTGTCCGTGACCGCCTGCTCCGGCGACGGCGACACGGTCCGCTTCGGCTACATCAGCGACTACAACGGCGCGAGCCTGCTCGCCATCGCCGCCAAGCAGGGCCTGTGGGACAAGCAGGGCCTGACCCCCGAGATCAGGGTCTTCACGAACGGGCCTCTGCAGATCCAGGCGCTCGGCGCGGGTGACCTCGACTTCGGCTACATCGGGCCGGGCGCCATGTGGCTGCCCGCGACCGGCAAGGCCAAGGTCGTCGCGATCAACACGCTCGCCTACGCCGACCGCGTCATCGGCCGTCCCGGCGTCGCGACGATGCAGGACCTGAAGGGCAAGAAGGTCGGCGTGCCCGAGGGCACCTCCGGCGACATGGTGCTCAACCTGGCGCTGAAGAAGGCCGGCATGACGGCCGAGGACATTCAGAAGGTGCCCATGGACCCGGCGACCGTCGTGTCGGCGTTCTCGGCCGGGCAGATCGACGGGGCCGGCATCTGGTACCCGCTGATCGACACGATCAAGACCAAGGTGCCGGGCCTGACGGAGATCGCCAGCACGAAGGAGTTCCCCGACAACTCGTTCCCGACGGCGTTCGTGTCGGGCACCAAGGTGAGCGACGAGCTGACCACGAAGGTGCTCAAGGTGCTGCAGGAGGCCAACGACTGGCGGGCAGCGCACCCCGACGAGGCGATCACCGAGGCGGCCGGCCTGCTCAAGATCGACGCGGCCAAGGTCAAGGCCGACGCGGCGAACGTCCAGACGATGAGCACCTCCGACCTGGTCGCCAAGACCAAGGACGGCACGGTCGCGAAGTGGCTCGACAGTCTGGGCGACTTCTTCGTCGGCACCGGCCAGCTCAAGTCGCGCCCCGACCCCGCCACGTACTACACCGGCGACCTCTACACGAAGGCC
>JABFVJ010000386.1 GCA_013362835.1 Nonomuraea sp.
CGCGGTCAGCCCGATCCCGGCCGAGACGATCACGCCGCCCCGGACGGTCAGCACGGCTCCGGCCGCCGCCACCGGCCAGTCGCCGGCGCGCCGCTCGACCTTCTCGTACGCGCTGCCCGTGCCCGGCGCGATCGGCACGCGGAGCTGGAGGAGCAGCTCGTTCGGCTGGACGGCGGTCTCGTACGGGCCTTCGTGGAACCGCCTGATGGGGACGGTCCTGACACCATCGGGGCCCTGGATGACGGCGGTCGCGCGAAGCGCGGAGAAGACGGCCGACAAATCCTCAGAAGGGTCGCCTTGGCAGAGAGAACCGCCAACGGTCCCCCGATTTCGTACAATCGGGTCGGCAATAACGCGCTCCGCATCCTGAAATATCGGGAAAAGAGCGGTGGCGGTGTCATCGGCGAGCAACTCGGCGTGCCGGACCAGCGCGCCCACGGCCAGCTCGTCGCCCTCGACCGCGATCCGGCCCAGCTCACCGGCCAGGCCGTTGATGTCGATCAGCGCCTCCGGCTGGGCCAGGCGCAGTTTCATCATCGGGATGAGACTGTGGCCGCCGGCCACGACCCTGGCCTCGGGGCCGTACCGCTCCAGGAGCTCGAGCGCGTGCGGAACGCTCTCGGCCCTCTCGTATTCGAACCTCGCGGGAACCTGCATGAGTGCACATTGCTGTTACCGATTTGTCGCGACAATCCGCAAATAAGGGATTCCTTAATATGGTTCGACGATCTATGAAGGGTGGGTGACTCTCAGCCAGCTCGGCGCGTTCGTCTTCGTCGCCCGCCTGGGCTCGGTCAAGGCCGCGGCGCACGCGCTCGGCGTCAGCGAGCCGGCGGTCTCCCAGTCGCTCGCCCAGCTCCGCAGGCACCTCGGCGACCCGCTCCTCACCCGCGTCGGCGACAGGATGGTGCTCACCGAGGGCGGCAGGCGGCTGCTCGGGATCGCCGCCCAGATCGTCGCGCTCGGCGCCGAGGCCGTCGCCGCCGTCCGGCCGGGCCACCCCGCCCGGCTGCACGTGGTCATGGACGCCGCCCTCGCCGAGTACGTCGCCGGCCCGCTGATCTGCCTGTTCACCCAGCGCAAGCCGGTGGAGACCTCCAGCGGCGTCGCGGGCACCGCCGAGGTGCCGCTCCTGCTGGCCAGCCGCCTCGCCGACGTCGCGCTCGGCGCGCAGGTGACGGGGGAGGGGCTGGTCAGCAGACCGGTCCTGCGCTGCCGCCTGATCGTGGTCGGCTCCCCGCGCGGCAGGCGCGGCCAGTGGCTGGTCGGCCCCTCGGGCACCGACCCCGGCAGCGACACCGGCCGGCTGCTGCGCCTGCTGCGCGTCCCGGAGTCACAGGTACGGGTCTTCGCCAACCAGACGGCCGCCTGGAAGGCCGCCGCCGAGGGCGCCGGGGTCGCGCCCGCCACGGCCCACCTGGTGGCCTCGCAGGTACGCAGGGGCGAGCTGGTGCCCATCGAGACGGCCGCCACCCCCATGCCCGCCTACTGGTACGCTACGGCGCTCGCCCCGGCGGCCCGCTCGGCCGCCGCCGGCACCTTCCTCGACTTCCTCACCACCCCGATGGCCACCCAGATCATGCGCATGCCGGACGACGGCATCCCCCGCAGCCGCTTCCGCCCGCCCGTCCACGTCTCGATCTGGAGCTGACGACCCTTGTACTCGCGCGTGGCCCGATTCCGTGCGCACGCCGTCGCGATGGTGGCGGTGCTGCTGACCGGGGGCTCGCTCTGGCTCGCGTACGGCCCGGGCGCGGACGTCCGGGAGGCCGCTCCCGTGCCCGCGGCGGCCCCTGAGCCCGTACCCGCTCCGGTGTCCGAGCCACGGGCGCCGGAGTCGCCGGAGTCGTGCGCCGACACCTCCGACGCCGCGCGGTGCGAGAAACGGGAGGCCGTCTACGACGGTTGCGAAGCGGCCGGGTTCACCGGCCGTCGTTGCCTGAGCAGCGCGGCCGTCCACCGCGACCAGGAGTCCTTCCTGGACGACTGCCGCCGCGCCGACGAGGCCGTCCACGCGGAGAGCACGTGCGCCCGCATGGAGGACGCCGTCGGCGAGGCGTACCGCGTCTGCCGGTTCGCGGGCGGGACGGACCGCCGGTGCGAGGCCCCGACGGTGTACACCGCCTGCGTCCACCGCGGCGGCGGGAGCCTCTGCGGCGACGCCGCCCCCGGCTACGACGCCTGCCGCGCCCGCGGTGGGCCGATCGCGCGCCACGTCTGCGTCGAGGGCACCATCCAGTACACGCACTGCCGGCACGCCTGGAGTCTCGGGGGCCGCGACACGTGCGTGCCCGCGGTCGCCGTCTACGAGGACTGCCGCGCCCGCGCATCGATCCCGGTGTGCGAGGAGGCGCGGGACGACCACGTCAGGGCCCACCGCCCCTGACCGTACGGGTCAGGGGCGCAGGGCGGCGGCGTCGGCGGCGAGCTTCTCCACGCGGGCCCAGTCGCCGGAGGCCAGGGCGTCGGCCGGGGTGAGCCAGCTGCCGCCCACGCAGCCCACGTTCGGCAGCGCGAGGTAGTCGGCGGCGGTCTCCACCTTGATCCCGCCCGTCGGGCAGAAGCGCACGTCGGGCAGCGGCCCGGCCAGCGACTTCAGGTAGGGCACGCCGCCCGCCGCCTCGGCCGGGAAGAACTTCAGCTCCTTGATCCCCCGCTCGACCAGCGCCATCACCTCCGACACCGTCGCCGCGCCCGGCAGGTACGGCACGCCGCTCGCCTCCAGCGCCTCCACCAGCGACAACGTCGTGCCGGGCGACACCAGGAAGCGGGCGCCGGCCGACACGGCCGCCGAGATGTCGGCGGTGCCGCGGATCGTGCCCGCGCCGATCGTCGCCCCGGGCACCTCGGCGGCGATCCGCTCGATCGCGCCGAGCGCGGCCCGGGTCCGCAGCGTCACCTCGATGACGGGCAGCCCGCCCGCCACGAGCGCCTTGGCCATCGGCACGGCGGTCGCCACGTCGTCGATCACCACGACGGGGATCACGGGGGCGAGGTCGAGCAAGCTCATGCGCGTCTTCTCCTCATATGGCCTGGTCACGGCCGTCTAGTCTTGATCAGGTGGTGGCCCGCCACAAGGAACGACCGCCGGCGCGTGCCGCTCCACGAGGAACGACCGCCACCGCGTGCCGCCCCCCTCGCGGTCAGCCCACGAGTTCGGTGGTGGAACGCTGGCGCAGCCAGGCGGCGGCGCCGGTCAGGGCCGGCTGGGGCGCGACGATCAGCGTGGTGGCGATCGCCTCCAGGTAGCCGGGCATGTCGGGATTGTCGACGAACCTGGCACGGAAGGCGCTGGCCCGCACCCGCTCCACGATACGGGGCAGCACCCCGCCGCCCAGATACACCCCACCCCTGGCCCCCAGGGTCAGGGCCACGTTCCCGGCGAAGCTGCCCAGCATCGCGCAGAACACCTCGACGGTCTCCGCGCACAGCGAGTCGTCCAGCCGCGCCACGATGTCGGAGGCGTTCAGTCCGGGCGCGGTCACGCCGTTGACCTTGGCCAGCGCGCGGTGCAGGCGTACCAGGCCGGGGCCGGACAGCAGGTGCTCGGCGACGACGTGCGGCAGCCCCTCCGACTGCAGCACCCGTACGATCTCCAGCTCCCGCCGGTCGATCACCGGCACCGTGACGTGCCCGCCCTCGCCGGGGATCGGGATCCAGCCCCGCTCGGACGGCACCAGCCCGCCGACGCCGAGCCCGGTACCGGGTCCCAGCACGGCCTTGACCCCGTGGGACGGCTCGGGCCCGCCCAGCGACACCAGGTCGCCGCCCTCCAGATGGGGCAGCGACACGGCCAGCGCCTCGAAGTCGTTGAGCAGCGCCGCGTACGGCACGTCGAGCTCGCGTACGGACCCGGCCCACGCCGAGTTCGTCAGCCGGTAGCGGTCACCGTCGATCGGCCCGGCCAGCGCGAGGCAGGCCGCCCCCGGTCGCACTCCGCCCGCGTGTTCCGCGAGATAGGCGGCTACGGCTTCGGGGAGGGTGGGGTGGTCGGCCCCCGCCAGGACGGCGACGTTCGACGGCCGCGCGCCGGGCGAGGTGACCAGCCCGAACCGGGCGTTGGTGCCGCCGATGTCGGCGACCAGCCAGGGAAGGTCAAAGGCACTCATCGCACACCTCCGATGGTCGGGGCGCTGCCAAGATCGCACCCCGTCATCGGAAGGATGCCACGGACGTTCACCGTGGCGTCCAGGCGGCCCGCGCGCCCACGGACGCTCACCGTGGCAGTCCGGCGGTTCGCGCGCCCACCGGGGCGCCGGTCTCCAGGTGGGAGGCGCCCGCCTCGGCGGGGAAGCCCAGCCCGGGGCCGTGGTGGGGCGACTCGGCGCCGCTGACGCCGAAGATGCCGGCGCCCTGCTCGGCGTGCCCCGCCATGCGGCGGAAGGCGGCGAACAGCTCGCGTCCCGTGCCGACCCACTGCGCGTCGCTCAGCGGCCGCCCGGTGGGCGTGCGGCGGGCCAGCTCCTCGGCCGGGACCAGCAGTTCCAGCGTCCCGGCGGCGGAGTCGAGCCTGATCACGTCGCCCTCGCGGACGAGCGCGATCGGCCCGCCGTCGGCGGCCTCGGGCGACAGGTGGATCGCCGCGGGCACCTTGCCGGAGGCGCCGGACATGCGGCCGTCGGTGACGATCGCCACCCGCTGCCCGCGGTCGAGCAGCACGGCCAGCGGCGGCGTGAGCTTGTGCAGCTCGGGCATGCCGTTGGCGCTCGGGCCCTGGTAGCGGATGACCGCCACGAAGTCCTGCCCGTCCAGCTCGCCCGCCTCGAACGCGCGCAGCAGGTCGACCTGGTCGTCGAAGACCTTGGCGGGGGCCTCGATCACCAGGTGCTCGGGCTTGACCGCCGACACCTTGCTGACGGCCTTGCCGAGGTTGCCGTCGACCATGTGGATGCCGCCGTCGGCCGAGAAGGGCTCGGCGACCGGGCGCAGCACGTCCAGGTCGGAGCTGCCGCCGGTGACGGGCTCCCACACGGGCGCGCCGTCGACCAGGGTCGGGGCCGAGCGGTAGCGGTCGAGGCCGGGCCCGGCCACGGTGAGCACGTCGCCGTGCAGCAGGCCCTCGTCCAGCAGGTCGCCGATGAGCACCTGCATGCCGCCGGCGTCGCGGAAGTGGTTCACGTCCGCCTGGCCGTTGGGGTAGATCTTGGTGAGCGACGGCACGGCCGCCGACAGGCAGGCCAGGTCGTCCCAGGTCAGCACGATGCCCGCGGCGGCGGCCATGGCGACCAGGTGCAGCGTGTGGTTCGTGGAGCCGCCGGTGGCCAGCAGCGCCACGCAGGCGTTCACGATCGACTTCTCGTCGACCAGCTCGCCGATCGGCGTGTACTCCGGGCCGTGCGCGGTGATCTCCACCGCGCGGCGACCGGCCGCCTCGGTGAGCGCGTGGCGCAGCTCGGTGTGCGGGTTGACGAAGGTCGAGCCGGGCAGGTGCAGGCCCATGACCTCCATCAGCGCCTGGTTGGAGTTGGCGGTGCCGTAGAAGGTGCAGGTGCCGGGGGAGTGGTAGGACTTGGCCTCGGCGTCCAGCAGCTCGTCCTGCCCGACCTTGCCCTCGGCGAACAGCTGCCGGGTACGGGCCTTGACCTTGTTCGGCAGCCCGGAGGTCATCGGCCCGGCGGGCACGAAGATCGCCGGCAGGTGCCCGAAGTGCAGCGCGCCGATGAACAGGCCGGGCACGATCTTGTCGCACACGCCCAGCAGCAGCGTCGCGTCGAACATGTCGTGCGACAGCGCGATGGCCGTCGACATGGCGATCACGTCGCGGCTGTAGAGCGACAGCTCCATGCCCGCGCGGCCCTGCGTGATGCCGTCGCACATGGCGGGCACGCCGCCCGCGACCTGCGCCACGCCGCCCGCCTTGCGCACCGCCCGCTTCAGCTCCTGCGGGTAGGTCTCGTACGGCTGGTGCGCGGACAACATGTCGTTGTAGCTGGTCACGATGGCGACGCCGGGCTTGGCCGTACCGCGCAGGGCCGGCTTGTCCTCCTCGGGGGCGGCGGCGAACCCGTGGGCCAGGTTCGCGCAGCCCAGGTGGGCGCGCGCCGGGCCCTTGGCCCGCGCGGCCTCGCCGTCGCGCCTGATCCGCGCCAGGTAGGCGGTACGGCTGGCGGCGCTGCGCTCGGCGATCCGATCGGTGATCTCCTGGATGATCGGGTTCACAGGTCTTCCTCCTCGTGCCAGGCGCGACCGCTGCGGCCGAGCAGTTCGTGGGCTCCGGCGGGGCCGGTCGTACCGGCGGGGTAGGGCTCGGGCAGCTCGGCGGAGGACTCCCAGGCCGAGAGGATCGGATCGATCCAGCGCCAGGCCGCCTCCACCTCGTCACGCCGCATGAACAGCGTCGGGTTGCCCCCCAGTACGTCGGTCAGCAGCCGCTCGTACGCCTCGGGCACCCGCGCCGTGAACGTCTTGCCGAAACTGAGCGAGAGCGGCACCGGCTTCAGCGTCACCTCGCCCGCGCCCGGCTCCTTGGCCATGATGTGCAGCTCGATGCCCTCCTCGGGCTGCAGCCGCAGCACCAGCCGGTTCGGCGTGCCGCCGGGGAAGATGGAGTGCGGCACGTCCTTGAACTGCACCACGATCTCCGACCGCCGGTACGGCATCCGCTTCCCGGTACGCAGGTAGAACGGCACCCCCGCCCACCGCCAGTTCTTGATCTCGGCCCGGATCGCGGTGAACGTCTCCACCCGCCGCGAGGCCTCGGTCGTCGGCGTGGACGCGGGCTCGTCCAGGTAGGACGGCATGCCGTCGGCCTCGGTGTACTGCCCGCGCACGGTGAACCGGTCCACCTCGGTCCCGACGATCGGCCGCAGCGACTGCAGCACCTTGACCTTCTCGTCCCGGATGGACTCGCGGTCGTTGCGGGCCGGCGGCTCCATCGCGGTCAGCGTGAGGAGCTGGAGCAGGTGGTTCTGCACCATGTCGCGCAGCGCGCCCGCGTGGTCGTAGTAGCCGCGCCTGCCGGGCGTGCCGACGGTCTCGGCGGCGGTGATCTGGACGTGGTCGATCCAGAGCGAGTTCCAGATCGGCTCAAGGAAGGCGTTGGCGAAGCGCAGCACCAGCAGGTTCTGCACCGTCTCCTTGCCCAGGTAGTGGTCGATGCGGAAGATCTGGCGCTCGTCGAAGATGGCGCCGACCTCGTCGTTGATGCGCTGCGCGCTCGGCAGGTCGCGGCCGAGCGGCTTCTCCAGCACCACGCGCGAGAGCGGCGTCACCAGGCCGGCCTCGTCCAGCTCGCGGCAGAAGGGGCCGAACGTCATGGGCGGGCTGGCCAGGTAGAACACCCGGTCGCGCTGCTCGTGCCCGGCCAGCAGCCTGGTGAGCGCGCCCCAGCCGGATTTGTCCTCGCCGCCGACGTCCACCGACACGTGGTGCAGCCGGCCGAGGAAGCGCTGCCACATGGCGGGGTCGTCGACCGGGACCTGGTCGCGTACCTCGGCGTCCACCTTGCCGCGGAAGTCGGCGTCGGTCAGTCCGCCCCTGGACATGGCGATGATGCGGGTCTCCGGGGAGAGCCGGCCGTCCCTGTCGCTGTGGTAGAGCGCCGGGATCAGCTTGCGCATGGACAGGTCGCCGGTGCCGCCGAAGACGACGAGGTCGGCATTGTGCTGGGCAGGGCTGGCAGTCGAGAGGGGGGACAAGGCGAAGCTCCGTTGATCTACCAAGGAAGGACAGAACGGACACTAACGAGAGTTTGGGTCGTGCACAAGCGGAGTTTTGGCATCTGAGATGAAAAAGTCTCTACTTTTCATTACCGAAGCCTATGTGGTTCACTGGGCCGATGCCTCGACGTACCGCCGCGTCCCTCGCCACGAGTGGCGAGGTGCTCCGCCTCATCCGCACGGGCGAGGCCGTCACGCGCGCCGACCTCGGCCGGGTGACCGGCCTGTCGCGCCCGGCGGTGCAGTTGCGCGTGGGCGAGCTGCTCGATCGCGGCCTGGTCGTCGAGCGCACCGACGCCCCTTCGACCGGCGGCCGCCCGCCGGTGCGGCTGGAGTTCAACGCCGGAGGCGGCGTGGTGCTGGTCGCCGCGCTCGGCGCGAGCCGCACCAGGGTCGCGATCTGCGACCTGTCCGGCCGCGAGCTCGACGGGCGCGACTTCGCGATCGACGTCGAGCAGGGCCCCGACGTCGTGCTGCCGCTGCTCATGGACACCTGGGACGACCTGCTCGGCGACCGCCCGCGCGCCTCGATCAGGGGCGTCGGCATGGGCGTGCCCGCGACGGTCGAGTTCGCGCAGGGCCGTACGGAGAGCGCCAGGGTGATGGCCTCGTGGACCGGCGTGGTGATCCCGCCGATCATCCGCGAGCGCTTCCCCGTGCCCGTGCTCGTCGACAACGACGTCAACGTGCTGGCCATCGGCGAGCACCGCGGCGTCTACCCCGGCCTCGACGACCTGATGTTCGTCAAGGTCTCCACGCGCATCGGCGCGGGCGTGATCGCCGGCGGCGAGATCCTGCGCGGCGCGATGGGCGCGGCCGGCGAGATCGGGCACATCCCGGTGCTCGACGGCGCCGGCGTGCTGTGCCGCTGCGGCAACACCGACTGCGTCGACTCCGTCGCCAGCGGCACCGCGCTCCTGCGCGACCTGCGCGCCGCCGGCAAGGACGTCAAGACCATCGCCGACGTGACCGCGCTGGTGCGCGCGGGCGACGCCGAGACGATGGCCATGGTCCGCACGGCCGGCCGCAGGATCGGCGAGGTGCTGGCCGGGGCGGTCAACATCCTCAACCCGTCGGTCGTGGTGCTCGGCGGCGACATGGCCGAGGCGTTCGGCCCCCTCGTGTCGAGCATCCGCGAGGTCGTCTACCGCCGCTCCACCGCCCTCGCCACCCGGCGGCTGCGCATCGAGCCGAGCCGGCTGGGCGCGGGCGCGGGCATCAGCGGCTGCGCGGTGATGGTGCTCGACCACGTGCTCTCGCCCGAAGCCGTCGACGAGACCATGACGGTGGCGACGCTGCGCCGCGACCGCGGCCTGGCCGCCTCCAGCTAGAGGTCCCAGCGGGGCTCGTCGCTCTCCCGCACCACCCCGTCCGCGCAGAAGATCAGGTACCGGTCCAGGTCGGCGGCGAACCAGCGGTCGTGCGTGACCGCCAGCACCGTGCCCTGGAAGCCGCCGAGCCCCTCCTGCAGCGCCTCCGCGCTGGCCAGGTCGAGGTTGTCGGTCGGCTCGTCGAGCAGCAGCAACGTCGCCCCGGCCAGCTCCAGCAGCAGGATCTGCAGTCGCGCCTGCTGCCCGCCCGACAGCGTCTCGAACCGCTGCCCGCCCGCGGGCGCGAGCTCGTAGCGGGCCAGGGCCGCCATCGCGTCGTTCCTGGTCAGCGCGTACGTCTCCATCACCAGGTCGGCGATCGGCCGCCCGTACAGGTCGGGGCGCAGGTGGGTCTGGGCGAAATGGCCGGGTGTCACCCGGGCGCCGAGGCGGGCGGTGCCGGTGTGCGCGACGGGCTCGCCGGCCAGCAGGCGCAGGAAGTGGCTCTTGCCGGTGCCGTTCAGGCCGAGCACGCCGACGCGCTCGCCGTACCGGACCTCGGTGGAGAAGGGGCGCACCAGCCCGGTCAGCTCCAGGTCCTCACAGGTCACGGCCCTTTTCCCGGTACGTCCCCCGCGCAGCCGCATCCGTACGTCCTGCTCCTTCGGCGGCCGTCGCGGCGGCCCGGCCTGCTCGAAGCGCTCCAGCCGCGAGACCGCCGACCGGTACGCCCCCGCCAGCGCGTCGTTGTTCGCCGAGCGCTGCCGCAGCGTGTGCACCAGCCGGCGCAGCCGGGCCCGCTCGTCCCCCCAGCGCTGCCGCCGCTCCTCCAGGCGTTCGCCGCGCCGCCTGCGGGCCTCGGCGTAGCCCGCGAAGCCGCCGCCGTGCACCCAGACCTCGCGTCCCTCGACCGTGATGATCCGGTCGGCGGCCTCGGCCAGCAGCCGCCGGTCGTGCGAGACCAGCAGCACGGTCTTGGCCGAGCCCCTGACCGCCCGCTCCAGCCACTGCTTGGCCGGCACGTCCAGGTAGTTGTCGGGCTCGTCGAGCAGCAGGATCTCGTCGGGGCCGCGCAGCAGCGACTCCAGCATCAGCCGCTTCTGCTCCCCGCCGGACAGCGTGGCGAGACTCCGGCCCGCGACCCGCTCGTACGGCAGGCCGAGCGCCTCGGTCGCGCACACGTCCCACACGACCTCCAGCTCGTAGCCGCCCGCGTCGGCGTAGTCGGCGACGGCCTGGGCGTAGGCGAGCTGCCGGGGCTCGTCGTCGCGGGCCCCGATCGCCGACTCGGCGCGGGCCAGCTCGGCGGCCGCCGCCCGCACCGGCTTGGGGGCCACGTTCAGCAGCAGGTCGCGGACGCTGCCCTCGCCGAGGAACTGCCGCATCACCCCGACCCCGCCGCCCACCGCGATCCGCCCGTCGTCGGGCCGCAGGTCGCCCGCGATCAGCCGGAGCAGCGTGGTCTTGCCCGCGCCGTTGGGGCCCACCAGCGCCGCCTTGGCGCCCCGGCCGACCTTGAACGACGCCTCCAGCAGCAGCGGCCGCCCGTCGGGCAGCAGGTACGTCACGCCGCTCACCTCGATATGACCCATGTTCCATTACTAGACCATCGATCCGGTCGGCGTACAGCGTATTATCCGGGGCGTGGACAACGTATGGGCGCGTCCCCGCAAGGACCCCAAGCCGAGGCTGACGCTCGACCGGATCGTGGCCGAGGCGGTCGCGCTGCTCGACGAGGAAGGCGTGGGCCGGCTCACCATGCGCCGCCTGGCCGACCGCCTCGGCACCGGCTCGACCACCCTCTACTGGCACGTCAAGACCAAGGAGGACGTCCTCGACCTGGCACTCGACGCCGTCTTCGGCGAGGTGCCGCTCCCGGGGCTCGACACCGCCTTCGGCGAGGTGCCGATCTCGGCGCCCGGCGACGACTGGCGGGCCGCCGCGCGCGACCTGATGGGCGGCTGGCGCGCCGCGCTGCTGCGCCACCCGTGGTCGGCCACCATCCTCGACCGCCCGCTCATGGGCCCGAACGCCCTCGACCGCACCGAGTTCCTCTACCGGACTCTCACCGCCGCCGGGCTCGACGGCCCCCGGGCCGCCTACAGCCTGTCCAACTACGTCATGGGCTCGGTCATCATGCAGGTCACCTGGCAGGAACGCGACCGGGCCGACACCGGCGCGTTCCTGCGCGAGCGCGCCGGCCGCTACCCGGCGCTCGCCGAGCACGGCCTCGGCCACGACTGGGACGCCACCTTCGCCACCGGCCTCGGCTACCTCCTGCGCGGCATGGAACACGAGACCGGCCGGCTCGGATGAGCCGGCCGGTCCCCGCCGCCGGTCAGGCGTCCTCGCGCGCCCGCCTGGGCAGCAGCAGCCCGGCCGCGAACGTCGCGACGATCATCCCCACCGCCACCGCCAGCGCGGCCCCCGCTCCCGAGCCGAGGTAGACCGAGCCCAGCAGCGCCACGCCCAGAGCCCCGCCCACCTGCTGCAACGCGGTCAGCGTGCCCGAGGCCGACCCGGTCTCGCCCGGCTCGACGGCCGCCATCACGATGCCGAAGTACGGGCTCATGATCAGCCCGCTGCCGAAGCCGGTCAGCGCCAGCGCGGGCGCGAGCTGCCACGGGGAGACGCCCGGCGCCGCGACGACGATCACGGAGGTCACGCCGGCCGCCATGACGACGGCCCCGGACAGCAGCACCCGCCGGCCGTACTTCCTGGCCGCCTGCGCCACGCCCATGCCCACGATCATGCCGAGCGAGGAGGGCACCCCGGTCAGCGCGGCCTTGAGGGGCGAGAAGCCGAGGCCGAGCTGGGTGTAGAGGCCGATCACGAAGAGGAATCCGGCGAAGGCCGCGAAGTAGACCGTCCCGGTCGCCATGCCGGCCACGAACGCCCTCCTGCCGAACAGGCTCGGCGCCACCAGCGGGTCGCCGCCGCGCGCGGCCTTGCGCCGTTGGTGGGCGGCGAACACCGCGAACACCGCGCCGGAGGCGGCCATCATCGCGAACGTCCAGGCGGGCCAGCCGTACTCGCCGCCCTGGACCAGCGGGAAGACCATCAGCACGGTGCCGAGCGAGGCCAGCGCCGCGCCGGGCAGATCGAGCCGTACGCCCCGGACCGGCCGGTTCGCGGGCAGGAAGCGCAGCGCGGCGAGCGCGGCCCCGGCGCCGATCGGCAGGTTGATCAGGAAGATCAGCCGCCAGTCGATGCTGGTCAGCACTCCCGCGAGGATCGGCCCGCCCACCGCCGACAGCCCCATGACCGGCCCGAACAGCCCGAACGCGGTCTGCAGCTCTTTGGGCGGGAACATCTCCTTCATCAGCCCCATCCCCTGAGGGATCATCGCCGCCCCGAACAGCCCCTGCACGACCCTGGCCGCGACCACCGTCTCGGGCGAGAACGCGAGCGCGCACAGCAGCGACCCGGCCGTGAACCCGGCGATCCCGGCGAGGAACATCCGCCTGCGCCCCACGATGTCGCCCAGCCGCCCGCCGACCAGCAGCCCCGCCGTCATGGCCAGCGTGTACGCCGCCCCGAGCCACTGGATGAGCGAGGGGCCCCCGCCGAGCTCGGCCCGCATGGTGGGACCGGCGACGATGGTGACGGTGGCGTCGAGCAGCTCCATGACGGACCCGGCGAGGATCACCGCGAGCGCGGGCCACCGCCACCGGTAGAGCTCTGCCTCCACGGGACGGATGTCGAGTGCGGTCATCTCTGCCTCCACAGTCGGAACGGCTTGTTCTGTTCCAGAATAGCAGAACGGAACGCTTCATTCCATAAGGAGGGCGCGAAGAACGGCGGCCTCCGCAGGGGAGAGGTCAGACGGGGTGACGATCACCCCGCGTCGTGGGCGTGCTGATCACCAGGAAGCGCAGCTCCCCGCCGGAGGAGTTGGCGAGCTGGTGGGGCAGGCCCTGCGGCACCTCCACGCCCTCGCCCGCCCCCAGGACGACCTCGCCCTCCGGCGTGCGCAGCGCGGCCCGGCCGTCCAGCACGTAGAAGAACTGCCGGGCTCCGTGGTGCAGGTGCCACGCCTCGGCGGTGCCGGGCGGCATCCGTTCCTCGATGACCGAGAGCCGGGCGCCGTCGGCCAGCCGCCACCCGTCGCAGCCGTCGCCCCACCGGTAGTGGGGAGCGGTCGCCGCCGAGACCGCGGCCGGCTCTCCCGCAGG
>JABFVJ010000164.1 GCA_013362835.1 Nonomuraea sp.
CTGGAGGTGATGGAGAAGATCGGCACGGTCGTCGTACCGATCGCCGTCGCCGTGTACGCCCTGCTCTACCTGGGTTTCGAGAGCGTCTACGACACGTTCGGCATCACTCCCGAGCAGGCCGGGCTCACCCAGGCCAGCATCTTCGGCCACCTGGTGGCCACCCTCGTGCTGCTCTTCCTGACCCTGCTGCCGCTGTTCGGCCTGTTCGTCGGCGCCTGCTGGCTGCTCGACCGGATCACCAGGGGCGGCGCCGGTCGCCTGCTGAACCGGGCCAGGGAGAGACCATGGCTGGCCGCCGCGGCGGGGGCGGCGCTGTCGGGCATCGCGTACTGGGGGATGCTCGGCATCCTGGACATCACCGGCACGCCGGTGCTGATCACGGTCGTCGTGATCGGGCTGTTCTGCCTGCTGGTGCCGTACCGGCTGCTGCGCGCGCGGCCCACCGGGCGGGCGGCCATGCGCGTGCTGACCGGCGCGCTGGTGGGGATGGGGCTCGGGTTCGTGCTCGTCGGGTGGATGACGCAGGGGGCGGAGGCGGTGCGCGAGCGCGGCGAGGCCAACCTCGTGCTGGAGCTCACCGGGTTCTCCAACCAGTGGGCCGAGGTCCGCGACGACGGCGGCAAGGTGCTGTCGAAGGGCGAACGGTGGCTGGTGCTCGGCCAGGACACCGGCGCGTACGTGTTCTACGACTGCGCCACGGCCCAGACGATCCGCCGCCCGATCGACGCCACCGTCCTGAGCAGGATCGAGCTCGACCCCGTCTTCGACGAGCCCCGCTCCTGCGGCTACGCGGCGAAGTAGAACAAGTTCACCGGTCCCGGGAATCCCCGATCGGGCCGGAACCTACCGGCTAGTATGGCGAGCGAACAGTGGCAGGCGAGGAGATGGACCACCGTGTCTGAGCTAGAACGTGTTCCGCCCGGGGTCGACCCCAACATCCCCAACGCCGCCCGGGTGTACGACTATCTGCTCGGCGGCAAGGACCACGTCGCGGTGGACCGCGCGGTGGCCGAGAAACTGCTGGCCGTGGCCCCCGACGCCCGCGCCGTCGCCAGGGCCAACCGCCGCTTCCAGATCGAGGCCGTGCGCCACCTGGCCCGCGAGGGCATGCGGCAGTTCCTCGATCTCGGCACCGGCATCCCCACCTCGCCCAGCATCCACGAGACCGTCCGTGCCGAGAGCCCGGCCTGCCGGGTGATCTACGCCGACCACGACCCGGTGGTGCGCCTGCACGCCCAGGTGCTGCTCGCCGACCAGCCGGGCGTCGCCAGCATCCAGGCCGACCTGCGCAGGCCCGCCGACATCCTCGCCGACCCCCACGTGACCGGGCTGATCGACTTCGACCAGCCGGTCTGCGTGCTCATGGTCGGCGTGCTGCACTTCGTCATGGACGACGAGGACCCGTGGGGCGTCGTGGCCGCCTTCAGGAAGCGCATGGCCCCCGGGAGCCACCTCGTGCTCTCCCACGCGATGGCCGAGAGCTCGCCCGAGGCCGTCGCCCAGCTCAGCATGTCCACGGCCGGCTCGCCCGCCCAGGGCGCCTTCCGCGGCCGCGACGAGGTGCTGCGGCTGTTCGAGGGGTTCGAGCTGATCGGCCCCGGTCTCGTGCCCGTCCAGGACTGGCGGCTCACCGCTGACGACGACCTTCCCCTGCTCGACGGCCCGCCGCAGCTCCGCATCGACGCGGGCGTGGGCCGGGTGGCGGCTCAGTAGTCCTTCAGCGTGATGTCGGTGGCGAACTTGTCGGTCAGCTTCATCATCAGGCCGAACAGGAAGCCGGCCTTGAAGGTCCAGTTCCGCATGCGGATCTTGGCCCGGCTGCCGGGGGCGAGAAAAGGGCCCGCGTTGCCGCTCTTCGCGATCTTGGCGTAGCCGCGCATCTGCCGCTCGTACTCGGCGAAGGCCGTCCGGTGGTCGCCGCCCGCCGCCGCCAGCTCGCCGGCCAGCACGTACGCGCCCACCATCGCGAGCCCGGTGCCGAAGCCGCCCAGCGTGTTGCCGTACGCGGAGTCGCCGAGCAGCACGACCCGGCCCTGGGAGTACCGGTCGATCTCGACCTTGCTGATCGAGTCGAGGTAGACGTCCTCGGCCTCGCGTGCCGCGTCGAGCACCGCCGGGGTCCGCCAGCCCATGCCGGCGTACGCCCGCGCCAGGATCGCCTTCTGCTGACCGGCGTCGTAACGGTCGTAGTCGAGCCGGTCGGAGGCGAAGACGAAGAACGCCGTCGCCTTCGGGCCGCCGACGGCGACCATCCGGCCCGGCTCGTTGTACATCCTGGCGTCCGGGCCGAAGTCGGCGTCCAGGTCCACGAGGGCGTAGTAGTGGCCGAGGAACCGGACGTAGTCGGATTCGGGGCCGAAGGCGAGGCGGCGGACGTTGGAGTGGATGCCGTCCGCGCCCACGACCAGGTCGAACGTGCGGGGGGCCGAGCGTTCGAAGGTGACGTGCACGCCGCCGGGGGTCTCGGTGAGCGAGGTGATGGAGTCGCCGAAGACGTACTCGCAGGTGGAGGCGGTGCGCTCGTACAGCAGGGCGGACAGGTCGCCGCGCCTGATCTCGATGTCGCCGCCGGTGAACTCGCCGGGGATGACCGCCTGCGTACGGCCTTCGGCGTCCACGATGTGCTGGTCGGTGCCGCCGGTCTGCAGGCGGCGTACGTCGTCCAGGATGCCCATGCGGGTCAGGACGGTGTGGTGGGTCGCGCCCTTGAAGTCCACGGCCTGGCCGCCCTGGCGCAGGGCGGGGGCCCGCTCGACGACGGTGACGTTGAAGCCGTGGCGGGCGAGCCAGTAGGCGAGCGCGGGTCCGCCGATGCTGGCGCCGGAGATGAGGACGTTGCGGTTCTTCAGGTTGTTTCTCATGCCGGGAAGCCTCGCCGCGAGCGCTGACAGCCCGGCGACGACCGGCTGACAACCACCCGCGGATGCGCCTGAGGCTGTCAGGCGAGGACCGCGGCGATGGCCTCGGTCCTGGTCATCGCGGCGCCTCGGGCGTACAGGGCGGCGAAGGGTTCGGGGCCGAGGGCCTTGGTGGCCGCGGCGGCGGTCGCGGCCACGTCGCGGTCGCCCGCCACCGCCGTGCCGCGCAGCGCCACC
>JABFVJ010000445.1 GCA_013362835.1 Nonomuraea sp.
CGGGGCACGCGCACGCGGGCGTCCTGGTCCTGTTCAGCCTGGTGGCGATGCTGTACGTGGACCAGGCGGGCCTGCCGGACGGCGTGAAGGCCCTGACGCGGGTGCTGATCGTGGCCGCGCCGATCCTGATGCCGCTGGGTTTCTTCCTGTCGGTGGTGCGGCCGAGCGACACCAGGCCGAACAAGCTGATCTGGCTGACCGCCGCGGGTGGCGCGTCGCTGGCGGCGGGCACGCTGACGCTGGGGATCGGGCTGCTCTGAGGTCCCCGGGCCCGGCGAGGGGCCCGGGGCGCTAGTCTCCGCCGGTGAGTGCGGCGACGAGGTCGGCGGCGGTGCGGCAGCGGTCGAACAGCTCGCCGACGTGGGCCTTGGTGCCGCGCAGTGGTTCGAGCGTGGGCACGCGTTGCAGGGACTCGCGGCCGGGGATGTCGAAGATGACGGAGTCCCAGGAGGCCGCGGCGACCGATTCGCTGTACTGGCTGAGGCAGCGGCCCCGGAAGTAGGCGCGGGTGTCGGTGGGCGGGTGTTCGACGGCCCGCTGCACCTCCTCCTCGCTGATGAGGCGCTGCATGCGGCCGCGGGCCACGAGCCTGTTGTACAGGCCGCGGTCGGGGCGGATGTCGGAGTATTGGAGGTCGACGAGCTGGAGCCTGGGGTGGGACCAGGCGAGGCCGTCGCGGGTGCGGTAGCCCTCCAGGAGTTCGAGTTTGGCGACCCAGTCGAGCTCGCGGGCGAGCTGCATGGGGTCTTCGGCCAGGCGGGTGAGCACGGACTCCCAGCGGTCGAGGATGTCCTTGTTCATCTCGTCTTGGGCGGTGCCGCGCTCTTCGACGTATTTGCGGGCTTGTTCGAGGTATTCCATCTGGAGTTGCACGGCGGTGAGCTTGCGGCCGTCGCGCATCGGGATCTCGTAGCGGCAGCTCGGGTCGTGGCTGACGGCGCGCAGGGCCTGCACGGGGTTGTCGACGGCGAGGTCGCGGGTGAGGAAGCCTTCCTCGATCATGGCGAGGACGAGCGCGGTGGACCCCAGTTTGAGGTAGGTGGAGATCTCCGACATGTTGGCGTCGCCGATGATCACGTGCAGCCGGCGGTATTTCTCGGGGTCGGCGTGCGGCTCGTCGCGGGTGTTGATGATGGGCCGCTTGAGTGTGGTCTCCAGGCCGACCTCGACCTCGAAGAAGTCGGCGCGCTGGCTGATCTGGAAGCCTTCGCCGCGGGAGTCCTGGCCGATGCCGACCTTGCCGGCGCCGACGACGACCTGCCGGGAGACGAAGAACGGCGTGAGGTGCCTGACGATGTCGGCGAACGGGGTGGCGCGCCGCATGAGGTAGTTCTCGTGGCAGCCGTAGGAGGCGCCCTTGGCGTCGGTGTTGTTCTTGTAGAGCTGGATGGGCGCGTTGGTGGGGATCGCGGAGGCCCGGGTGGCGGCGTCGTACATGACGCGTTCGCCGGCCTTGTCCCAGATGACGGCCGCCCGGGGGTTGGTGCACTCGGGCGAGGAGTATTCGGGGTGGGCGTGGTCGACGTAGAGCCTGGCCCCGTTGGTGAGGATGACGTTGGCCAGCCCGAGGTCCTCGTCGGTGAGCTGGCTGGGGTCGGCGACCTCGCGGGCCAGGTCGAAGCCGCGCGCGTCGCGCAGGGGGTTCTCCTCCTCGAAGTCCCATCGTGCTCTGCGCGCGCGGGCCGCCGAGGCGGCCAGGTAGGCGTTCACGACCTGGGAGGAGGTCACCATCGCGTTGGCGCCTGGCTGACCTGGTACGGAGATGCCGTATTCGGTCTCGATGCCCATCACCCGACGCACCGTCATGCAACACCCTCTGTTCGTCCGGATCTGCCTATCCGCCGTTTATATGCCCGAGCCTATGCCCTTCACAGTGCCCCGAGGCCACAGAGTTATGGCACCGACGTCTTTTCAACCTGTACGACAGGGCTTGTTGTGGTTTGCGGGGATCTGCGGGGCTTGAGTAGTCGCTGGATGGGGCGTTCGGCAAAGGAGTAGACCACATACGACAGCACGACGGCGGTCAGCGTGGTGACCGTGGCGGTCGCCCAGGGGGGCAGGTGGCCGGTGAGCAGCGGGATGAGCGCCGCCGCGGTGACCCCATGGAAGAGGTAAAGCGGGTAAGTCGTGCCGCCGAGCGCGGTGAGCGTACGGGAGGGTTTGAGCCTGATCAGGCCGAGGGCGACCAGGGCCATGACGACGAAGATCAGGGTGATGGTGATGATCACGCTGGTCTCGGTGACGGGCATGTTCTTGAACCCGGCGGCGTCGATGCGGCGCTGGACGCGGCCGAGCGCGGCGGGGATCGCCATGGCGTAGCCGGCGGCGACGTACAGCCACGGCAGCAGGGAGTTGCGCTGTTTGTGGATGAGATACAGGGCCATGCCGGCGACGAAGTAGGGGGCGTAGTCGGGCATGACGATCTCGTTCAGCAGGTCGTCGTCCAGGAGCCTGGCGCCGAACGCGGCGGCCAGCCAGACGCCCGCGAAGACCAGGACCCGCCGGTAGGTGACGCCGACGATGACCAGGACGGCCATCAGCAGGTAGAAGCGCAGCTCGGCCCAGAGTGACCAGTAGACGCCGCTCGCGTCGGCGACTTTGAACAGCCGCTGGAACATGGTGGCGTTCACCAGGTACTGGCCTGGTGAAAGTTTTGGGTCGAGCGCGGTCGCGCCGGTCAGCCCGTACAGGGCGGCGACGGCGGCGAGGCTCAGCCAGTACGCCGGGTAGAGGCGTACGAGCCGCGAGCGGGCGAAAGCGCCGAGACCTCTGCCCCAGGTGGACATCAGGATGACGAATCCGCTGATGATGAAGAACAGCTCGACGCCCAGGATGCCGAGCCCGGCGAAGGGGGCGAGCGGGGGGAACAGCTCGGCGGGCCGGTCGCCCCACACCGAGGCGAAGGCGACCAGGTAGTGGAAGGCGACGACCGCCATGGCGGCGATGAAGCGCAGGAGGTCGAGTTCGGCCAACCGGCCGTCACCCCGAGCATGCTTTGGCCGGTTAGCTTGGTGCACGCCCTTTTGACGACGTTCTGATCACTTTGGTTCCACAGGTCCCTCGGTTCCCACGAGCAACACGCGTGAAGCCGGG
>JABFVJ010000469.1 GCA_013362835.1 Nonomuraea sp.
CGACCCGGCCCAGGCCCGCATCGAGGCGGAGTCGGTGAAGGCCGTCCAGGAGAAGATGGCCGGCAACGACGACCCGCACTTCCAGGCCCGTGCCACGGTCATCAAGGAGCAGCGCGCCGAGCTGGCGAAGCACCACGTCTCCGTGCTGTGGAGCGACTACTTCAAGCCCCCGCACTTCGAGAAGTACCCGGAGCTGCACCAGCTGGTCAACGACACCCTGAAGGCCCTCTCGGCCGCCAAGGGCTCGACCGACCCGGCGACCGGTCAGAAGGCGCTGGACTACATCGCCCAGATCGACAAGATCTTCTGGGAGACCAAGAAGGCCTGATCGCCTTCGTACGGCGAAGGGGCCCGGCCGAGAACCGGTCGGGCCCCTTCGCCGTACCCGCCGTCAGTGGAACTGAGGGACGATCAGGTGGATCCCGTACGCCACCACGGCCGCGCAGGCGAGGAAGCACAGGGTGGCCTGTCCGAGGCCGAGGGTGGAAGTGCCGCCCTGCCGGGCGCGGGTGCCCTCCAGGCGGGCGAGGCCGAGGACGCCCAGGGCGAAGACGACGACCACGGCGACCGTGACGCCGACGCTCACCGCGGCGACCTCGCCGAGTGCGGTCCAGTCCGGATGCATGTGCTGCTCCCGTCGTTCAGGCGGCCGTGCCGACCTTGGCCGGCGGCTCGGTGCGGATGCTGACCTCGTGCGCGTCGTTGACGTTGTGCGCGTGCACCGGGTTGCGGCGCGAGATGACCACGATGCCCGCCGCGAGGGCCGCGCCGACCAGAGCGACGACCGCCGTGCCGAAGTCCCCGCCGTTCTGCACGACGACGGCGGCCAGACCCCCGACCAGCGCTGCGGCGGGCAGGGTGACCATCCAGGCGACCGCCATCCGGCCCGCGACGCCCCAGCGGACCTCCGCGAGCCGGCGGCCGAGCCCCGCGCCGAGGATGCTGCCCGAGGCCACCTGGGTGGTTGACAGGGCGAATCCGAGGTGGGCGGAGGTCAGGATGACGGTCGTGGAGGCGGTCTCGGCGGCGAAGCCCTGCGGTGACTGGATCTCGGTGAGGCCCTTGCCCATGGTGCGGATGATCCGCCAGCCGCCCAGGTAGGTGCCCAGGCCGATGGCGAGGCCCGCGGACGCGATGACCCACAGCGGCGGCCCCGCGTGGTGGCCGAGCGCACCGGCCGAGATCAGGGTGAGGGTGATGACGCCCATGGTCTTCTGCGCGTCGTTCGTGCCGTGGGCGAGGGAGACCAGCGAGGCGGAGGCGATCTGGCCGATGCGGAACCCCTTGGTGACGGACTCCTTGCGGGCCCGGTCCGTGAGCCGGTAGGCGAGGTAGGTGGCGAGCAGCGCGGCGACACCGGCCACGATCGGCGACGCCACCGCGGGCACCAGCACCTTCTCCACGACCTTCGCGAAGTTGACGCCCTGGCTGCCCGCCCCGACCCACACGGCCCCGATCAGACCGCCGAACAGGGCGTGCGAGGAGCTCGACGGCAGGCCGACCAGCCAGGTCAGCAGATTCCACAGGATCGCGCCGACCAGTCCCGCGAAGATCATGCCCGGGGAGACGAGGGTGTCGTCCACGATGCCGCCCGAGATGGTCTTGGCGACCTCCGTGGACAGGAAGGCGCCGACGACGTTGAGGACACCGCTGATCAGGACCGCTGTACGGGGTGCGAGCGCGCCGGTGGCGATGGATGTGGCCATCGCGTTCGCCGTGTCGTGGAAACCGTTGGTGAAGTCGAAGGCGAGCGCCGTGACGATGACGACCGCCACGAGGAACGTGATGTGGTCCATTCCTGAATGCAAACAAGCGCAGACCAATGGACGGGGAACGGTACGGCAAGGGCAGGTCAAGGTTCACGCGGGTGGCGGTGGCGCGGCACCTCTACGATCGCGCCCATGAGGATCAGCTGGACGTACGCCTTCATCGACCGCCCGCGTGAGACCTTCGGCGCCGCCTGCGACTTCTGGACGGCCGTCACGGACACCCGCCTGTCCGAACTGCGCGGGGAACACGACGAGTTCGTCACCCTGCTGACCGACGGCGCCGACGCGTGCCTGAAAGTGCAGGCGGTCGGCCCGGGTTCCGGGGGTGCGCACATCGACTTCTGTGTGGACGACGTACCGGAGTTCGCCGCCACGGCGGTGCGGCTCGGTGCGGGCGTGGTGGCCGACCTGGGCTCGCTCGTCGTGCTGCGCTCGCCCGGCGGGCAGTTGTTCTGCGCGGACCCGTGGCGCGGGCAGTCGTCGCGGCCGGGTGTGGTGCGGGGCAGCCGCCTCGACCAGGTGTGCGTGGACGTCCCGGCCCCGGCCTTCGACAGGGAAGTCGCCTTCTGGAGCGCGCTGCTCGACGGCTGGGAGTCGCGGCCGGGTTCCCGTGCGGAGTTCCACGTGGTCGAGCCGCCGCCCGGCCTGCCGGTGCGTCTGCTCCTGCAACGCCTCGACGAGGAACGCCCGGCCTCCGCCCACCTCGACCTCGCCTGCGCGGACGTCCCGGCGACCCGGGCCCGGCACGAGGAGCTCGGGGCCGCCTTCGTGGCCGCCTTCCCCGGCTGGACGGTCATGCGCGACCCGGCGGGCGGCACGTACTGCCTGACGACCCGCGACCCGGCGACGGGCCGGCCACGCGGCTAGGGGGTGGTGGCGTTGGCGTACGCGCAGGCCTGGGGCGTCGGGCACGGCGGCAGATGCTGCGCGTCGCCAGGCTCCGTCTCCTCCCAGACGTACGGGCCCCGTGGCTCCGTCGAGTCCTGCATCCACAGCGTCAGCCCGCCCGTGACGGCGACGACCAGCGCCCACACGACGACCACGAGGCGCCATACGGTGCGGCGTCGCTTCCCCGGTATGCCCATGCCGTACACGCTAGTCGCCCAACCGCGCCGCCCGGAACCGGAGATGGCGCTGCTCGGGCAGGCTGAGGGGCTGCGCGGCCGCCGACTCGTAGGCGGCCCGGGCGGCTTCGGGCTCGCCCGCGCGCTCCGGGAGGTGACCCCGTACGGCGTCCAGGCGGTGGCCCCTCAACTCGTCGACCAGGGCATCCACTTCGG
>JABFVJ010000158.1 GCA_013362835.1 Nonomuraea sp.
CCGAGCGCCAGGTCGGTGATCAGGGCGACCTTGAGCCCGGCGCTGCGCGCGACCCGTACGGCCGTGAGCGTCTCCTGCGCGTGCCGCGGCATGGAGAACGCCAGCACCCAGGTGCCGCCCGCCTCGCGCGACTGCAGCAGCGCGTCGTAGGCGACGCTGCCGCCCCGGGTCACCAGCCGCACGTCCGGGTGGATACGGCGCGCGGCGTAGGCGAAGTACTCGGCCAGGGACCCGGAGATCCGCAGCCCGAGGATGGTCAGCGGCGTCGACTGCGACAGCTTGCGGCCGATGTCGATCACCTGGTCGGGGTCGGCGAAGTCGCGCCGCAGGTTCTCCAGGTTGTCGATCTCGGCGTCCACGGCGGCCTGCAGTTCATTGGCGCCGTTCTCCTCGGCCGCCGTCCCCCCGGCGAAGCTGCCGAGCGCGATCGCCTGGAGCTTCTCCCGGAGCGCGGGGTAACCGCTGAAACCGACGGCCGCGGCGAAACGCGTCACCGAGGGCTGGCTCACGCCGACCCGCTCCGCGAGATCGGTGATCGAGAGGAACGCGGCCTCCGTGATGTGCTCGATCAGGTACTGGGCGATACGCCGCTGCCCCGGCGACAGCCTCGGCTGGTCGAACAGCGCCCTGAGCTGGGAGGTCGGGGACGCCTCGGCCTCCGGAGCCGTCTTACCCGAGGTGATGGCGGATGCCTGTGCGCGTGCCTGCTGAGCCGACGACACCGATGCGCCTTCTTTGTCTCCCACAGTGCCTCAACATAGCTCACACACCCTGCCGACCAGGGGTGTTCCCCGGGGCAGGGCTCATCGGCGGTAGATCGTCATCGAATGGCCGACCGTGTCGACCGGACGGCTGCTGTCGATCAGTTCGGCCAGTCGCCCGGTGGCCTTGGCTGCCGCGGAGTCCGACACGACGAGCAGCCCGCGCACCTCGCGGACGGGCACTCTGCGCGGATCGGCGCCGCGGATGCCGTAGAAGGACGGCACCCCGCTGCCCTTGTACACGAGCCAGACCCGCTCGCCCCGGTACCGCTCGCGCAGCCGGTCGGCCAGCCGGCCGAGGTCCTGGCCCCAGTCCACGTTGGAGTCGTGCAGCCGCAGATGGGTCTTCTCCGGCCCGCCGAACGCCTCGTTGGAGTACGGCAGGTAGTAGGGATACGTCCGCAGCGAGCTGATCGCGACGAACAGCACCAGCGTGCCCACCGCGACCGGCGCCCACCGCCGGCGCAGCGCGAGCACACAACCCGCCGCCACCGCCAGGAACATGGGCACGAAGAGCGCGTACCGCGTGCCGAAGTCCCGCGACCCGAGCATGGCGGCGGCCAGCAGCACGCCCGGGGGCACCAGCAGATACGGTGCCACCGGCCTCAACCGCCGTACCGCCACCAGCGCCACGACGCCCGCCGCCCACAGGGCGAGCATGCCCAGCGGCGTCTTCACCAGCAGTGCGGCCGGCAGGTAGTACCAGAGCGAGCCCGTGTAGAGCCGCCCGAACAGAAAGCCCTGCCACGGGTAGTCCTCGAAGTCGAACTGGACCCGCATCCCGTCCCGGTACGCCTCCGGGAACGGCAGCAGATCCACGGCGAGCCCCCGCAGCCCGTGCACAGCGGGCACCGGCTGCTCCGGCGCCCAGCGCAGCCTCGGGTCGACCACCAGGTACGACGCCCATACGACGGCGATCGCCACCAGCGCCACGACGCCCGCCCCGGCGGCTGCCCGCCCGAGCGCCCGGCGCCGGGACCCGGAGGGCGGTCGCGCGCTCCACACCGACAGTCCGGCGAGCGCGACCAGCACCGGGACCACCGCCAGCGTGCTCATCTTCGTCGCCAGGGCCGCGCCCAGCGCCACCGCGGCCAGGGGCACGTAGAGCCGGGGCCGGTGACGGGCCCGCCACAGCAGCCAGACCGACGTCAGTACGAATCCGGCCGCCGGGACGTCCAGCGTGGCGAGCGAGCCGTGCGCGATGACGTCGGGGGAGAAGGCGTACAGCCCGAGCGCCACCGAACCCCCCGCCGATCCCGCGAGTTCACGGGCGAAGGAGAACACGATCAGCCCGAACCCGAGCGTCAGGGCGATCACGGGCAGCCGCGCGAACAGCATCACGCGCCAGGGGTCGTTCCCGGACTCGTACAGCAGATGCCGCCCCAACCGGCCCTGATCGCCGGTGAAGGACGCGTCGACGCGCGGATCGGCGAGCGCCACTCCGACGGCGACGACCAGCTTGCCCAGCGGGGGATGCTCGGGGTTGTGGACCACGCGGTGCTCGTGGAGGTACTCGGCCGCCGTGCCGACGTACACGGGTTCGTCGATCGTCGGCGTCTGCTGGACGGCGGTGGTGACCATCGCGACGGCCATCTGGCCGAGCAGCACGACCACCAGGAGTGGCACGAGCCAGCGCCTGGGAGGCCGCTGCGCAGGGCGCGCTTCGGGGAGCGTCTCCGGGGTCGGTGGCGGGGCCGGGGCCGGGACCGAGTGCTGTTCGAGCGCCATCATCCGCTCCGCGGTGCCGTCGGCCCCACGGTTGCGGAAGCTGATCCAGAGCCGACCCATGGGGCCTACTCTGCATCAGCTCCCGCCCGGGACGTCGCTACCGCTTGAGGAGTCGTACCGACAGACCTTCCGTCGTGTAGACGGGTACGGCCCGCAGCGTGTCGGAGTTCAGCGCCACCTTGTCGAACTGGCCGCGCAGCCGCCGCGCCTCGATGACCGGGATCGTGGTCCCCGCGACCGGCGGGCACTCGGCGTCGAGCCGCAGCGACAGCACGCTGCCCCGGCCCAGCACCACCCGGCCGGACACGTCGAGCGCCGGACCGCGGCCCTTGCGCACCAGCAGATCCAGGTGCGACTCGCCCTCCTGGACGTAGGCACCGCGCACCCGCAGCACCTTGTCCACGCGCAGCGTGCCGCCCGCGACCCGCACATCGCCCCGACCGAGCGCGTTCGCGGACCCGGCGACCAGCACGCCGCCCTCGACCACCGTGCCGCCGTGGTAGCGGTTGTGGCCGGTCAGCGTGAGCGTGCCGGTGCCGCGCTT
>JABFVJ010000424.1 GCA_013362835.1 Nonomuraea sp.
CGGGCACGTAGCCAGGCGGCGAAGTCGTCGGCGTCGGCACGGTAGCCGGGCGGCGGGGTGGCCCGGGCGCGGGCGTACGCGGCGAACTCCTCGGCGAGGCGCGGACCCGCCGCGGCGGCGGCATCCGGCCGCAGCCGCGCCACGACGGCCCGGCGCTTGGCGACCAGACCTGCCGCCTGCGCCCTGAGTCGTTCCCGGTCGAATCCCTCCGGCGCCTCCGCCCCCGTCACCAGACAGGCCACCACCCGCCCCTGAGCCTCCGCCAGCCGCCGCCGCGCCGTCGCTCCCCCGTCCGTCACCGTCGCTCCCCTGCGAGTGACATGGCCGCGCGGATGCGGGACAGCTCGCCGGCGAGAGTGGCGTCGCTGGGGAAGTCCTCGTCCCACTCCAGGAGCACCCCGGGCGGTGTGACGCGGGCGCACAGCTCGGTGAGGAGGTCGAGGACGGCCTGCGGGGCGGTGGTGCTGTGCGTGTCGTGCCAGATCCCGTGGTGCTCGTACCCGCCGGCCACGTGCACGTACGCCAGGTGTTCCAGCGGCAGCGTGTCCAGGGCGGCCACGGCGGACAGGCCCAGGTTGACCTGGTTGGTGTGCAGGTTGGCCACGTCCACCAGCAGCCCGACGCCCGTACGCGCCACCAGTTCGGCCAGGAACTCGGCCTCGGTCAGCTCGTCGTCCGGCCAGCCGAAGAGGGCGGCCACGTTCTCCAGGGCGAGCGGCACGGGCAGCGCGTCCTGCGCCCGCCGCACGTTCTCGACCACGACCTCCAGGCAGTCCCTGGTACGCGGCACGGGAAGCAGGTGGCCCGCCTCGACGCCGCCCCCGCGTACGAAGGCCAGGTGCTCGCTGACCAGCGGCGACCCGAGGGCGTCCGCGCAGGCGGCGAGGTGGGCGAGCCGGGCCGGGTCGGGAGGCTCGGCGCCGCCGACGCCGAGCGACACGCCGTGCGGGATCACCGGCAGCCCCCGCGAGCGCAGCACGCGCAGCGACTCGGGGACGTCGGACGGCCTGATGTTCTCGGCGACCACCTCGACGAAGTCGACGCCGGCCATCCGCTCGATGGTCAGGTCGAGCTCGGCCCGCCAGCCGATGCCCACCCCCAGGTCCGCCATGGTCAGCGTCCCCCGCCGCCGCAGCCGCCACCGCCACCGCCGCCGCAGCCGGAGCCCCCGCAACTGGCGCCGCCGCCGCATCCCGCGCCGCCCGGGTCGCTACTGCCGTGGAAGGTCCCGCCGCCGTCGGAGGTGCCGCGGGCGCGGGCGGGCTGGCGCGGCATCACCTGGAGGGCCAGCCGCACGTTGGCGTCGTGCAGCTCGGAGAGGCCGTACAGGGCGACGGGCAGCGGGCCGCCGCTTCCCTTCGGGTGGTCCAGCTTGGCCTGGTCGAGCGTGGCGCGGCCGGAGGCGGTCAGCGTGGTCGGGAAGGAGCGCCTGTGGTTGACGATGATCGACGGCGCGCTCACGCTCGTGCCCGCCATGAGGCCGAGCGCGACCAGGGGAAGCGTGCCGGCTCCCTCGACGGCGACCGTCAGCAGGTCGGCCGCCGCGCCGGCGACCGCGAGCAGCGCCAGCACCCGTAACCGGACGATCAGCCGGTTGACCTGGGAGAAGGAGCTGTCGGGCAGGAGCAGACCGAGCCGGGTCAGCCGCTCCCTGAGCCGGTCCATGACCTCGTCGCGGCCGATCCGCTGCGTGACGACGGTGGCCCACATGCCGGGGCCCTGTTCGACCTCGTTCAGTACGGCGTCCTCGACGGGGTCGCCGGTGGCCCGTACGCCGTCGACCCGGTGCACCCGCCCGTCGCGGGACACGCGTACGGCCCCCGACGACGCGAGCAGCCCGACGGCGGCGCCGGCCGCGCGCCGGGGGCCGCCCGCGAGGTAGGCCAGCTCGTACGGGCTGAGATCGTGACGCGGTGACCCGGACGCCGCCCCCCGGATGGCGTCCTGCTCGCGCTTGACCGCGAAGATGGTGGCTCCGGCCGCGGCGGCGAGTGCCAGCGCGAGGATGAGCAGGATCAGGTCCATGTACGGCCTCCCCTCGTGCAGCCTGTCAGGCTGGTACCGGGAAGACGTATAAGACAGGCATAAAGGTTCCGGGCGGCACGGGGAAACCCGTGCCGCCCGGAGAACCCCGGCTCAGCCGAGCCGGTCGAGCAGGGCGTTGTACTCGTCCCACAGCTCCTTCGGCAGGTGGTCGCCGAACTTGTCGAAGTGGGCCGGGATCAGGGCCGCCTCCTCGCGCCACACGTCGCGGTCGACCGACAGCAGCGTGCGCAGGTCCTCGTCGGAGAGGTCGAGGCCGTCGGTGTCGAGCTCGGCGGGCAGCAGGCCGATCGCCGTCGGCACGGCCTTGGCCTCGCCGTTGAGCCGGTCGACGATCCACTTGAGCACGCGGCTGTTCTCGCCGAACCCGGGCCAGATGAACCTGCCCTCGTCGTTCTTCCTGAACCAGTTGACGTAGTAGATGCGCGGCAGCTTGGCGCCGTGGCGGCGGCCGACGTCGAGCCAGTGCGCGAAGTAGTCGCCCATGTTGTAGCCGCAGAACGGCAGCATGGCGAACGGGTCGTAGCGCAGCTCGCCGACCTTGCCCTCGGCCGCGGCGGTCTTCTCGGAGGCGACGTTGGCTCCGAGAAAGACGCCGTGCTCCCAGCTCAGCGACTCCGTGACCAGAGGCACGGCGGTGGCGCGGCGGCCACCGAACAGGATCGCCGAGATGGGCACGCCCTTGGGGTCCTGCCATTCAGGCGCGATGGTCGGGCACTGGGAGGCCGGGGTGGTGAAGCGGGCGTTCGGGTGGGCGGCGGGCTCGTCGCTGTCGGGCGTCCACGAGCGGCCCTTCCAGTCGGTGAGGTGCGCGGGAGGCTGCTCGGTGAGCCCCTCCCACCACACGTCGCCGTCGTCGGTGAGCGCGACGTTGGTGAAGATGCTGTTGCCCCAGAGGGTCTTGATCGCGTTGGCGTTGGTCACCTCGCCGGTGCCCGGCGCGACGCCGAAGAAGCCGGCCTCGGGGTTGATGGCGTGCAGGCGGCCGTCGTCGCCGAAGCGCATCCAGGCGATGTCGTCGCCGATCGTCTCGACCTTCCAGCCCGGGATCGTGGGCTGGAGCATGGCGAGGTTGGTCTTGCCGCAGGCGCTCGGGAAGGCGGCCGCGACGTAGCGGGTCTCGCCCGAGGGCGGCGTGAGCTTGAGGATGAGCATGTGCTCGGCCAGCCAGCCCTCGTCGCGGGCCATGACGCTGGCGATGCGCAGCGCGTAGCACTTCTTGCCGAGCAGGGCGTTGCCGCCGTAGCCGGAGCCGTAGGACCAGATCTCGCGGGTCTCGGGGAAGTGGCTGATGTACTTGGTGGAGCTGCACGGCCACGGCACGTCCTCCTGGCCGGGGTGCAGCGGCGCCCCCACGGAGTGGACGGCCTTGACGAACTCGCCCCGCTGCTCGATCAGCCGCAGCGCCCTGTCGCCCATGCGGGTCATGATCCGCATGGACACGGCCACGTACGCCGAGTCGGTGATCTCGACGCCGAGCTGCGAGATCTCGCCGCCGAGCGGGCCCATGCAGAACGGGACGACGTACATGGTGCGGCCGCGCATGCAGCCGGCGAACAGCTTGCCGAACGTCTCGCGCATCTGCCCTGGAGCGATCCAGTTGTTGGTCGGCCCGGCGTCCTCCTCGCGCTCCGAGCAGATGTACGTGCGGTCCTCGACCCGGGCCACGTCACTGGGATCGGACTTGGCGTAGAAGCTGTTGGGGCGCGCGGCCAGCCGGGTGAGCGTGCCCTGCTCGACGAGGAGGTTCGTCAGGCGCGTCCACTCCTCCTCCGAGCCGTCGCACCACTCGATCCGGTCGGGCTGGGTCAGGGCTGCGATCTCGTTCACCCACGCGACCAATTCGCGACTGGTCGTCGGCGCGGGCACTTCCACGGAAACGGACACGACTGTGACTCCTCCACTCTCTCAGGGCCCAAACATCATTAACGACGAAGGCGCATGAAAGCCAATTGGCATAGACCTATTGGCGCGACCGTCGCCGCAGGCAGCGGCCCTGACGATCCGGGGAGCCTACCCAGGTCTCCGCGATTTAAAAGAGGAATTTCCGGCCAGTGGTCCAGTCCAATTGCCGTGGTCTAAACCAATTAGCCGAGTGGTTTAGTCCATTTCCGGAGCCCGTTTCTCATGAATTGACGTCGGGGCCCGCGCTGCGCACCCTGTCGACGTGCTGCAGCGCGTCGCGCAGCTCGGCCAGCCAGGTGTCGGTGTTCTTGCCGACCAGGCGTACGCACCAGGCGAGCGCGTCGCTGCGGCTGCGGGCCACGCCGGCGGCGACGAGTGTGTCGAGCACCTGGCGCTCCGACTGGCGCAGCCTGGTCATGACGGGCACGGAGAGTGTGGTGAACATCACAGTCTCGCCGCCGCAGATCACGCCCCAGGAGACCTTCTGCCGGAACCTGCGCTCGGCCTCGCGGGCGATCTCGACGCGCCGCTCGCGGGTCTCCTCCCTGAAGCGCCGGGCGAGCCCTTCGATCAGCGCGAGGCGTTCGGCCTCGGGCGTGTCGGCGGGCGGGTCGGGCAGCGCGCCGAGCACCGCGATCTCCTCCCGGTCCCTGACGATCTCGGGCGCCCCGGTGAACCAGCCCTCGGGGAGCCGCCCGGTGAACCAGCCGCGTACCTGTGCTGTCGCATCGTCTGTTGCCATGTAATCACGATTACACAGTTGCGGGCGAAATGCACGAGCCGAAGCGGTGGAACGTACGAATAAGGGGTTCAGCGCACGCGGGCGGCGGCGATGGGGCTGACCCTGACGACGCCGGCGAGGTTTCTGGTGTTCACCGGGACGATCTTGACGACGTCGCCGGTGCGGGGCGCGTGGAGCATTTTCCCGTTACCCCAATAAATCGCCACGTGGGAGATGTAGTCGGGATTTGTCGGGTCGTTGCGCCAGAAGAGCAGGTCGCCCGGTTGCGCCTGCGACAGCGGCACCTGCGGACCCGTCACCCACTGCTGGTGCGTCACGCGCGGCATGCGCACCCCGGCCCGCGCGTAGGCCCACTGGACGAGCCCCGAGCAGTCGAAGGTGTCGGGGCCCTCGGCGCCCCACACGTACGGGCGGCCCAGCTTGGACACCGCGGCCTTCAGCGCCGCCATGAGCTGCTCGGCGGTCATGAACGACCCGGCGGGCCAGCTCTGGCTCGGCGTCTCGGCCCTGGGCTGCACGGGGTTGACCGTGGCCACCTGCGTGCCCTTGGGCAGCGCGTCGAGGATGGCCTCGCGGAGCTTGCCGGAGTCGGTCTTGGGGGCGCTGACGATGAGCGCGTTGTCGCGCGGGAGGCGCAGCAGGCGGCCGGTGTCCTTGGAGATGACGGCGTCGACCGCGCCGAAGCCGGTGGTGGCGTACGCGCCGATGCGCAGCGGCCCGGCGGGGCCGCTCACCCGGCTGTGCAGCGCGAGCCCGCCGTCGCTGCCCAGCACGAACGAGACCGCCACGTCCCCGGCCGCCACGTTCTGCCACAACGGGTCGGACGAAGCGGTCACCTTCGGCGTGTACGCCCGGAACGTGGACGGATTGACGGCAAGCGTCTGCACCCGCTTGCCGTCGAGCGTGATCGAGGCCGCGTCGGCCAGCTCAAGCGCCCGCACCCCGGGCAGCTTGGCCACCTTCCGCAGCAGCTCCTCGGTGAACGGCTTGCGGGTGAGCACGAACAGGTTGGGCTTGTGCAGCGCCCGCAGCGGCGCCACCGGCTCGACGGTCTTGGCCTGCGCCATCAGCGACTGCTTCGGCACCGGCTGCGCCCGCACCACCGCGGGCGCCACCTCCTCCCCCGTCTGGACCAGCACCAGCACGTCGGTGGTCAGCACGGCCACCAGCGTCACGATGATGAACGGGATCAGCCTGGATAAGTCCCGGCGCTTCCGCGTCTTCACCAGGAACTGGAGGTCCTGGGCGATAGCCGGGGAACGCGAAAACGCCGCCGGGCCGACGTGGGCCCGGCGGTCGGAGTCTGCGGGGGTCAGTTGCCGATGTACGGCACAGCCTCGAGGATCTCGACGGTGTTCTGGCGCCCGTTGGGCATCGAGTAGGTCGCCTTCTCACCGATCTTCTTGCCGTTGATCGCCGACCCGAGGGGGGACTTCGGCGAGTAGACGTCGATCGGAGCGCCGCTCTCCTCGCGGGAGGCGAGCAGGAAGGTCACCTCGTCGTCGTCGCCGACGAACCGGATGGTCACGGTCATGCCGGGGCCGACCACGCCTTCGGCCTTGGGGGCCTCGCCCACGTTGGCGTTGTCGAGGATCTGGCGGAGGTGGAAGATGCGGGCCTCCATCTTGCCCTGCTCGTCCTTGGCCGCGTGGTAGCCGCCGTTCTCCTTCAGGTCACCCTCTTCCCGGGCGGCCTCGATCTTCTTGGCGATGTCGACGCGCCCGGGGCCAGAGAGATACTCGTACTCCGCCTTCAGGCGGTCGTACGCCTCCTGCGTCAGCCATGTGACGTTCTCATCGCGAGAGTCGGCCACGGGTTCTCCTTGCTTGCCTAGGGGGCCCTGAGATCAGTTGAGGTTGCGGGCGGTTGAATTGCGAAAGGCTAACAACTTAACCGACCGGACGCTTCCCCAAATGTCTCACTATACGAGATTGCAGTACTGGATGTGGACGGAAGTGGCCTGACCACTGGTGTCCAGGCTTTCCTTGAGCTGCTTACTACCCTCACCAGCCGGGATTCTTACTTCCTTGCTACCGACTTCCGCGTGGTAGACGTCGAGCGCCCTGATCCGGCAGACGGCCACTCTATCGTCGGGCTTGTACACCTCGAAGGTGATCTCCGCCCGGTCGGGCATGTCGACGTCGAACGTGACGACCTGCGCGGGGGCCTCCGAGCCGCCGGCCGTCATCGACCACATCACGTAACCCCAGCCACCTGCGACGATGGCCACCAGCACGCCGATCACGACGTGGACGACCAGCCGGCCTCTGCGCCTGGGCCGGTCGGTGAAGTCGTCGGGCGTGCCGAGAACTGGTCCGTTCCCGACATCTTCGGTGACCATGGTGGAATCTCCCTGCACTCCCTGAGCGTTATCCGAGACAATTGTCGCCCGCGGGGGGCGTGCCCTCGCGACCGCCCAGCAGAAACTAACCTCTCTGGGCGAGTGACCGGTCCTCCACCGAGGAGACCCTGTGAGGAGAACACGTCCGTGAGTGCACCGCTGAGGCTGATGGCAGTACACGCCCACCCCGACGACGAGTCGAGCAAGGGCGCCGCCACTATGGCACGTTACGTGCGCGAAGGCGTGGAAGTGCTGGTCTGTACCCTCACGGGTGGTGAGAGGGGATCGGTGCTCAACCCCAAGATGGACCGGCCGGAGATCGTGGCCAACATCGGCGAGGTGCGCAAGGCCGAGATGGAGCGGGCCCGCGAGATCCTCGGGGTGCAGCAGCGTTTCATGGGCTTCGTCGACTCCGGGCTTCCGGAGAGCGAGGAGGAGGAGCTGCCCGAGGGCTGCTTCGCCCTCCAGAAGCTTGAGGACGCCTCGGCCCCGCTGGTCGCGGCCGTACGCGAGTTCCGCCCGCACGTGATCATCACGTACGACGACGACGGCGGCTACCCGCACCCCGACCACATCATGACCAACAAGGTCTCCGTGGAGGCCTTCGAGGCGGCCGGCGACCCCGACCGCTACCCCGGCGCCGGCGACCCGTGGCAGCCGCTGAAGCTCTACTACCAGATGGGCTTCACCAAGGAGCGCTTCGAGGCGCTGCACGAGGCCATGAACTCGCGCGGGCTCGGCTCCCCGTACGCCGACTGGATCTCCCGCTGGGAGGACCGCCCCGCCAAGTGGCCGGTGACGACCCGGGTGCCGTGCGGCGACTACTTCCAGATCCGCGACGAGGCGCTGCTCGCGCACGCCACCCAGGTCGACCCCGACGGCTTCTGGTTCGTCTGCCCGCGCGAGCTGCAGCAGGAGATCTGGCCGACGGAGGACTACCACCTCGCGCGCTCGCTGGTCGACACCGAGCTGCCCGAGGACGACCTGTTCGCGGGCATCCACGCCGACGACGTCTCACCCGCCTGCCACTGACCGGACCATCGCCCCCTGGTGGCAGACTGAAGGTGTGACAGTTCTCGCAGCTGGTGATGTCAGTCCGGGTCTGCTCGGCTTCGTGGTCGTCGCCCTCATCGGTCTCGCCCTGTACATCCTGATCAAGTCGATGAACAAGCAGATGTCGAAGATCCAGGTGCCGCACGAGGGCGAGGCGGAGAGGATTCCGGTGCCGCACGAGGGCGACGCCGCCAGGGACGCCGACGAGGGCGCCGACAAGAAGGCCGAGTAGATATGACGACGGAAGTGGTCGACAACTCGACGGAGAGCCGCTTCGAGGTGCTCGTCGACGGCAAGGTCGCCGGGTTCGCCGACTACCGTCTGCTGCCCACGAAGATCGTCTTCACCCACACCGAGGTGCTGCCCGCCTACGAGGGCCAGGGGCTGGCCGCCCAGCTGGTCGACTTCGGGCTGCGGGCGAGCGTCGACACCGGCCTGCGCATCGTGCCGCTGTGCCCCTACGTGGCCAAGTTCATCGAGCGCCACCCGGAGTTCAAGGAGCACAGCGACCCGTCAGTCGCCGGGTGACCAGGCCCGTTCGAGCGCCTTGGGCAGCCCCCACCAGCCCAGCCTGGTGAGCACGTCGGCCTCGTCCACGATGCCGAGGTAGGCCCACAGGCTCACCACCGACGCGAACAGGCCCTCGGTGGCGTCGAGGTCCTCCTCGTCCTGCTCGTCGGCGTCGATGTCGTCCGACTCGGCGATGAGCCGCGCGACGCGCTCGGGCGAGGCGAGCACGCCGGGGCCCAGCCTGGTCAGCGCCGCCACCGCGGCCAGCCAGTCGGCGTGCTGGATGGCGCACAGGTTGGCCAGGGCGGCGTCCTCGTGGCTCAGCTCCCCTTCGAGGTCGGCGAACTCGTCCGGCACGTCGCCGTCCTCCGACAGGTCGGAGATCGGCCCCGCCACGCCGGCCGCCACCGCCAGCCACAGCTCCTGGTCGTCGTCGGGCATCGGCCGGTCGTCGAAGCCGGCGCAGGCCCGCAGCACGTTCGCGGGGTAGCCGGGCAGGGCCAGCAGGCCGCGCAGGCGCGCGGCGGCGAGTTCCAGCTCGGGCGCGGGCAGCTCGGGCGGCTTCGGCAGCTCGCCGACGATGCGCCGCAGCTCCGACAGCGCGAACGCCTCCTCCTCGTCCCAGGCGGCGAACAGCTCCTCGTCCTGCTCGTCGCTGACGGCGAAGCCGGGCACCCGGCCGTCGGGCAGCGGCGTGCCGAGCCAGTGCTCCTGCAGCTCCTCGTAGGCCCGGCGGGCGGCGAGCTCGCCTCCGGCCAGCGCGTCGGGGTCGATCCCGCCGGACGCGACGTGCTCCTCCAGGTGGGCGACCAGCCGGGCGAACATCTCCGACGCGACCGGGCCGCGCTCGTCCTCCTCCGGCCAGACGAAGTAGCTGGGCGTCATGAGGATCGGCTCGGTGCCGGTGGACTCGACCCAGCGCTGCACGTCGCCGACGGTGGCGACGCCCGACTCGATCGAGCTCAGCGTGGCCTTGGCGGAGTCCCAGAACGGCGCGGAGAGCGGGTTGCCCGCCGCCGTCATGGCCCTGCGCAGATCGGGCAGCGCCACGAGGGCCACCCCTGACGGCACGGCGAGCAGCGCGCGTGCCACGTCCCTGCGCGTGACGGCGGTCGCCGGGCGACCGGCGTGAGCGCAGACGAAGTCGATGTCCACGCCCGTAACCTACGCCGTACTCGCCGTCCCGGTCAGCCGCGGGGCGGCCGTCCGCGCGTACGGGGGCGGTTTAGGGTGAGCTTGGGGAGGTCCTGATGAACCGGTTGGAAGACGCCACGAGCCCGTACCTGCTGCAACACGCGGGCAATCCCGTGGACTGGCATCCGTGGGGCGAGGAGGCGTTCGCCGAGGCGCGGCGCAGGGACGTGCCGCTGCTCATCAGCGTCGGCTACTCGGCCTGCCACTGGTGTCACGTCATGGCCCACGAGAGCTTCGAGGACGCCGAGACCGCGGCCCTGATGAACGAGCACTTCGTCAACGTCAAGGTCGACCGCGAGGAGCGTCCCGACGTCGACGCCGTCTACATGACCGCCACCCAGGCCATGACGCGGCAGGGCGGCTGGCCGATGACGGTGTTCGCGACCCCCGACGGCCACCCGTTCTACTGCGGCACCTACTTCCCCCGCCCCCACTTCCAGCGCCTGCTGGCCGAGATCCACCGGGTGTGGACGGGTGACCGCGAGTCCGTGCTGCGGCAGGGCTCCAAGGTGGTCGAGGCGCTCAACCAGAACACGGCCTTCCCGCGCGGCGCGACGCCCGGCGAGGAGACGCTGGAGCGGGCCGTACAGAACCTCGGGGAGTCCTTCGACGCGGTCAACGGCGGCTACGGCGGCGCGCCGAAGTTCCCGCCGTCGATGGTGCTGGAGTTCCTGCTGCGGGCGGGCGAGCGGGAGATGAGCGGCAAGACCCTGGAGTCGATGGCCCGCGGCGGCATCTACGACCAGCTCGGCGGCGGTTTCGCCCGCTACAGCGTCGACGCCGAATGGGTGGTGCCGCACTTCGAGAAGATGCTCTACGACAACGCGCTGCTGCTGCGGGTCTACACGCACTGGTGGAAGGCGGGCGGCGGCGACCTGGCGCGGCGCGTGGCGCTGGAGACGGCCGACTGGATGCTGCGCGAGCTGCGCACGCCCGAGGGCGGGTTCGCGTCGGCGCTCGACGCCGACAGCGAGGGCGTGGAGGGCAAGTTCTACGTCTGGACTCCCGAGGAGCTGCGCGACGTGCTCGGCGCCGACGACGGCGACTGGGCCGCCGCGCTCTTCGACGTCACCGGCACCTTCGAGCACGGCACGTCGGTCCTGCGGCTCCTGCGCGACCCCGACGACCAGGTGCGTTACGCGGGCGTGCGCGGCAGGCTGCTCGCGGCCAGGGAGCTGCGGGTGCGTCCCGGCCGCGACGACAAGGTCGTGGCCTCCTGGAACGGCCTGGCCATCGCCGCCCTCGCGGAGACCGGCGTGGTGTTCCGACGACCCGACCTGGTCGAGGCCGCCACCGACGCGGCCGAGCTGCTCGCCCGCGTCCACGTGGTCGGCGGGCGGCTGCTGCGCACCTCGCGCGACGGCCGCGCGGGCGCCAACGCGGGCGTGCTGGAGGACTACGCGAACCTGGCCGAAGGTCTCGTCTCCCTCTACGGCGTGACCGGCGAGGCACGATGGCTCCGGCTGGCCGGAACGCTCCTCGACGCGGTGCTCGACCGCTTCTCCGACGGCGCGGGCGGCTTCTACGACACCGCTGACGACGCCGAACGGCTCTTCCAGCGCCCCCAGGACCCCACCGACAACGCGACGCCCTCCGGCCAGTACGCGGCCGCGGGCGCCCTGCTCTCCTACGGCGCGCTGACCGGCTCGGCCCGGCACAGGGAGGCGGCCTCGGCCGCGCTCGGCACGGTCTCCGTACTGGCCGACGGGCACGCCAGGTTCGCCGGCTGGGGCCTCGCCGTGGCGTGCGCGGCCGTCGGCGGGCCGGTCGAGGTGGCCGTCGTGGGCCGCCCCGACGACCCGCGTACGCCGGCCCTGCACCGCGAGGCGCTGCTCGCCGACGTGCCGGGGCTGGTGGTCGCGCTCGGCGACGGCGAGGCCGACGATCGCGGCACCGGCGATCCGCTCGTGCCCAGGGAGACCTTCCCCGCGCTGCTGGAGGGGCGGGGGCCGGTCGGCGACGCGCCCGCCGCCTACGTGTGCAGGGGATTCACCTGCCGGATGCCGGTGACCACCGTCGAGGAGCTGCGGGCCGAGCTAGCCCGCGCCTGACGGCCGGCCCTGGTTGTCCGTGCCGCCGCCGCCGTCGTCGGGGGGCCCGGTCGGCTGCTCGGGGTCTGTCGTGGGCGTGTTCTGCCCGTCGTCCTGGCGGTCCCTGCCGCCCCGGTTGCCGAAACGGTCGTCGGAGCCGTCGTCGGAGGGGGCCTCGGTGACGGGCGGGTCGCTGTAGGGCTGCTCGGTGTCGCCGGGGCCGGGGGTGTCCCAGCGGTCCTGGTCGGCGGGCGGCGTGTACTCCTGGTCCGGCGCGTCGCCGGTGGGGTCGGGAGTGGAGTAGCCCGGGTCGTAGCCGTAGGCCGACGGCTCGGGGAACTCCTCGACCGGCTCGCCCGCCATGGCCTCGGTCATGAACGCCCGCCAGACCTGCGCCGGGAGCTGGCCGCCGAACTGGGTGCCGTAGCCGGGGATCGTGACGGTCTTGTCGTCGCTGCGGAACATGTTCACGGCCACCGCGAGCTGCGGGACGAAGCCGTTGAACCAGACGTTCTTGGAGTCGTCGGTGGTGCCGGTCTTGCCGGCGACCGGGCGGTCGTAGAGGCGGGCGGCGGTGCCGGTGCCGTACTTGACGACCTGCTGCATGGCGTAGACGGTGTCGGCGGCGGCCTGCTCGCCCACCACCTTCGTGGCGACGGGCTTGACGACCGCCTTGCCGCCCTTGCTGTCGGTCACCGACTTCACCACGTGGGCCTCCATGTGCGTGCCCTTGTTGGCGAAGGTGGAGAAGCCCGAGGCGTTCTGGACGGCGCTGACCGAGGAGACGCCGAGCGGGAAGGTCGCGTACGCCTGCTGCCCCGCGATCTGCGCCTTGGGGATGCCGGCGGCCTCGACGACCTCGGCCACCTTGTCCAGGCCGACCTTCTGGCCGAGGTCGACGAAGGCGGTGTTGACGGAGTTGCGGGTGGCGCTGACCAGGTCGATCTGGCCGTAGGAGCGGTCGCTGTCGTTGGGGATCGGCTTGTCGGCGGAGGCCACGCGCAGCGGCGAGTTGCCGTTGACCCTGGTGGACAGGTCGAAGCCGTTGTCGAGCGCGGCCGCCAGCGTGTACGGCTTG
>JABFVJ010000347.1 GCA_013362835.1 Nonomuraea sp.
GCCCGCGCGGCGATCGAGCTGCTCGGCGGCCCGCAGGCGCCGCTCGTCCGCGAGTGCGAGGCCGACCCCTGCACCCGCCTCTACGTCGACGCCTCGCACCGCCGCACCCGCCGCTGGTGCGACATGAAGGGCTGCGGCAACCGGGCCAAGGCGGCCGCCTTCCGCGCCCGCGCCGGCGCCTGACGAGATGATGGAATAACCGCATGGGGCGGGACGCTACGGTACCTGTCAAAGATTCAACAGTCATGGATGGTGACTAAAGTGCAGTTCGGAATCTTCAGTGTGGGCGACGTGACCATGGACCCCACCACGGGCAGGACACCGACCGAGCACGAGCGGATCAAGGCGATGGTGGCGATCGCGCTCAAGGCCGAGGAGGTCGGGCTCGACGTGTTCGCGACCGGTGAGCACCACAACCCGCCGTTCGTGCCGTCGTCGCCGACGACCCTGCTCGGCTACATCGCGGCCAGGACCGAGCGGCTGCGGTTGTCCACCGCCACGACGCTGATCACCACGAACGACCCGGTGAAGATCGCCGAGGACTTCGCCATGCTGCAGCACCTGGCCGACGGCCGGGTCGACCTGATGCTGGGCCGGGGCAACACCGGGCCGGTCTACCCGTGGTTCGGCCAGGACATCCGCCAGGGCATCCCGCTGGCCGTCGAGAACTACGCGCTGCTGCACCGGCTCTGGCGCGAGGACGTCGTGGACTGGGAGGGCAACTTCCGCACGCCGCTGCAGGGCTTCACCAGCACGCCGCGCCCGCTCGACGGGGTGCCGCCGTTCGTCTGGCACGGCTCGATCCGCAGCCCCGAGATCGCCGAGCAGGCCGCCTACTACGGCGACGGCTTCTTCGCCAACAACATCTTCTGGCCGAAGGAGCACTTCATCCGCCTGATCAACCTCTACCGCCAGAGGTACGCCCACTACGGCCACGGCACCCCCGAGCAGGCCGTCGTGGGCCTCGGCGGCCAGGTGTTCATGCGGAAGAACTCCCAGGACGCGGTGCGCGAGTTCCGCCCCTACTTCGACAACGCCCCCGTCTACGGCCACGGCCCCTCCCTGGAGGAGTTCACCGCCGAGACGCCGCTCACCGTGGGCAGCCCGCAGCAGGTCATCGACAGGACGCTGGAGTTCCGTGAGTTCTTCGGCGACTACCAGCGTCAGCTGTTCCTCATGGACCACGCGGGGCTGCCGCTGAAGACCGTGCTGGAGCAGCTCGACCTCCTCGGCGAGGAGGTCGTGCCGGTGCTGCGCGCGGAGTTCGCCAAGGACCGGCCCGAGCAGGTGCCGGACGCGCCCACGCACGCCTCCCTGCTCGCGGCCGCCCAGCAGGCCCCCGTCACCGCCTGAACACCCCCGGAAGGAGACCCATGAAGCTCGTCGTCGTCACGGCGGGGCTGACCCAGCCGTCCTCCACCCGCCTGCTCGCCGACCGCCTGGCCGAGGCGGTCGCACAGCGGGTCGAGGGGACGGAGGTCCGCGTGGTCGAGCTGCGCGACCTGGCCGTGGACATCGCCAACGCCTTCGTGACCGGCTTCCCCGGCGCGCGGCTCCGGGAGGTGATCGAGGCCGTGACCGGGGCCGACGGGCTCGTCGCGGTCACGCCGATCTTCAGCGGCTCCTACAGCGGCCTGTTCAAGTCGTTCTTCGACGTGCTCGACAACACGGCGCTGACGGGCAAGCCGGTGCTGATCGCCGCCACCGGCGGCACCGCCCGGCACTCGCTGGCGCTGGAGCACGCGTTGCGGCCGCTCTTCGCCTACCTGCGGGCGGTGGTCGTCCCGACCGCCGTGTACGCGGCCTCGGAGGACTGGGGCGGCGGCGGTGACGCCTTCACCGACGGGCTCGGCGAGCGGATCGGCCGGGCCGCCGGCGAGCTGGCCGCCCTGCTGCCGGCCCGCGCCCCCAGGCGGGAGCCGGCCGAGGACGAGGTCGTGCCGTTCGCCGAGCAGCTCGCGGCGTTGCGTCCGCTGCGCTAGGTTGCAGCGGTGCTGACCGCTACGCTCCTCTGCCTGTCCCTGCTGTGCCCCACCCCGGCCGGTCTCGACGAACCGCACAAGAAGGACATCGCCATGCGGCTGGTGTCGAGCGCGGAGAACTCCTCACTGGACTGGAAGGCCCAATACTCCTACATCGAGGACATCGAGGACGACCGGGGCTACACGGCCGGCATCATCGGCTTCTGCTCGGGCACCGGCGACATGCTCGAACTGGTCGAGCTCTACACCAGGCGCGAGCCCGGCAACGTGCTGGCCGCGTACCTGCCCGCGCTGCGCGCGGTCGACGGCACCGACTCGCACAAGGGGCTCGGCGCGCCGTTCGTGGCGGCCTGGAAGAAGGCCGCCGAGGACCCCGCCTTCCAGCGGGCCCAGGACGACGAGCGCGACCGCGTCTACTTCGGCCCGGCCGTCCGCCAGGCCGAGAAGGACGGCCTGCGCACGCTCGGCCAGTTCGCCTACTACGACGCCATGGTCATGCACGGCCCCGGCGCCGACAAGCTGAGCTTCGGCGGCATCAGGAAGGCCGCCCTGGCCAAGGCCACGCCCCCGGCGCGCGGCGGCGACGAGACGGCCTACCTCGACGCGTTCCTCGACGCCAGGAAGGCGGCGATGAAGGCCGAGGACGCCCACGAGGACACCACCCGGGTCGACACCATGCAGCGCGTCTTCCTCAGGAAGGGCAACCTCGACCTCGACCCGCCGCTGACCTGGAAGGTCTACGGGGACAAGTACACGATCAAGCGCTGACGCGGGCGCGGGGGGGCTTGTGGAGGGTTGTCAGGAATCATTACCTTGACCCGAATGCGGAGGCCCCTCTTACTTCTCCTGTCCGTCATCCTGGCCGTGCCGGCCTGCACTGCGGAGCCGGTGACGCCGGCGCCGGCCACGGCCACGCGGACGAGCGCCGCCCCCGCCGCGCAGCCGCCGCCTCCCGTCGACCTGAGCGCGTACGTCAAGGGCCGGTCGCGGCCCGTCGCCGACCCCGTCTACCCGGCCTACGGCGACCCGTCGATCGACG
>JABFVJ010000172.1 GCA_013362835.1 Nonomuraea sp.
ACCCCCGGCCGCGGCGGCTGGATCTCATGATCGCAGCCGTCGCCTCCAGCCGGGGGTTGCCGCTCTACACGAGAAACACGGACGATTTCGTCGGGCTTGAGAGTCTTCTGACCGTCGTTCCCGTGTGAGCGTCAGTCCTGGGTGATGCGGCCGAGGCGTTCCAGGGCTTCGGCGTACTCCTCCAGGAGGCCGAACACGACGTCCTTCGTGGAACGCACCTGGTTGGTGATGCCGATGATCTGGCCGGCGGGGAACGTCGCCAGCTCCGAGGCGTCCGAGCGGCCGATGCGGCGCAGGGCGTCCGAGACGAGCATGAACTGCAGGGGCATCGGCAGCGTTCCGGGGGACTCCTGCGACTCCCACGCCTCCGTCCACTCGTTCCTGAGCAGGCGGGCGGGTTTGCCGGTCCAGCTGCGGGAGCGGACGGTGTCGCGGGAGGTGGCCTCCAGGATGCGGCGTTTGGCCATCTCGGGGGTGTCGGCCTCCTCGACGGTGAGCCAGAGGGAGCCGGTCCACACGCCTTCCGCGCCCAACGCCATCCCGGCGGCCATCTGGCGGCCGTTCCCGATGCCGCCGGCCGCGAGGACGGGGACGTCCACGGCGTCCACCACCTGCGGGATGAGCACCATCGTGGAGATCTCGCCGGTGTGGCCGCCGGCTTCGGTGCCCTGGGCGACGACCACGTCCACGCCCACCTCCACCTGCTTGAGCGCGTGGCGGGGGGTCGAGGCGAGGGCGGCGACCTTGACGCCGTGGCGGTGGGCGAGGTCGACGACGTCGGCGGGTGGGGGGCCGAGGGCGTTGGCGAGGAGTGCGATGGGGTGCCGGAGCGCCACTTCGACCTGGGGGCGGGCGGTGGCGTCGGTCCAGCCGAGGAGGACCTTGCCGGGGTCGGCGTCGGCGGACAGGGGCGGGACGCCGTGCTTGCCCAGCAGGTTCTCGACGAAGGCGCGGTGGCCTGCGGGGATCATGGTCTGGAGGCGGCCGACCAGTTCCTCGGGGGCGAAGTCGGCGCCCTCGTAGGAGGCGGGCATGACGACGTCCACCCCGTACGGTTTGCCGTCCACGTGGTCGTCGATCCACTTGAGCTCCATTTCGAGCTCTTCCGGGCTGAAGTAGAGCGCGCCGAGCACTCCCATGCCGCCCGCGCGGCTGACCGCGGCGACCACGTCCCTGCAGTGGCTGAACGCGAAGATCGGGAGCTCGATTCCGAACATGTCCGTGACACGTGTCCGCATGGCCCGACGATAAGCCGCCCGGCAGGGAAACTGCAACGCGTTCTACTCTAGAACCTTTCGTCGGTCCGGTCCTAGCGCGGCAGCCTGCGCCACAAGGGTCTCGGGAGCAGGCGCAGCAGGGCGAAGGCCGGGCCGAGGGCGCGCGGGACCCAGACGGTGGACGCGCCCTCGCGCAGGGCCCGTACGGTGGCCAGGGCGACCTGGCGCGGGGTCGAGGGCAGGGGCGCGGGCGTGAGGCCCTTCGTCATCCGGCCGACGACGAAGCCCGGACGGACGATCAGCACGCGCGCGCCCGACCCGTGCAGGGCGTCGCCGAGCCCCTGAGCGAAGCCGTCGAGCCCGGCCTTGGCCGAGCCGTAGACGAAGTTGGCCCGGCGTACGCGGGCGCCGGCGACGGAGGAGAGCACGACGAGGGTGCCGTGGCCCTGCTCGCGCAGCACCCGGGCGGCGTGCAGGCCCACGGACACATGGCCGGCGTAGTTGACCGCGATGGCCTCGGCGGCGGCGGCCGGGTCGGCGTCGTAGGCGGCCTGGGTGCCGAGCACGCCGAACGCGGAGATCACCACGTCGAGGTCGCCCACCAGGTCCGCCGCCTTGGCGAGTACGGCGCCGTGCGAGCGTACGTCCAGCGCGTCGAACGGCAGGACGTGGACCTCCGCGCCGAGGTCGTCCGGCGGCGTGAGGTCGCCGCGCGCGGCCAGCACCACGCGGCTCGCCCCCAGCCCGACCAGCAGCCTGACGATCTCCAGCCCGATCTCGCTACGCCCGCCGAGCAGCAGCACGCTGTCCACGGCGCCCAACGCGTTCCGCACGATCCACCTCCCGCGTCACAGCCGAAGCCTTCTCGCCAGGTCCGAGCGGAACAGGCCCGCCGGGTCGGCTTCGTCCCTGATCGTGCGCCAGCGTTCCAGTTCCGGGTACATCGCCGCCATCATGTCGGCGCGCAGCCGCGAGTCCTTGGCCAGGTACACCCGGCCTCCGGCCGCGGCGACCCGCTCGTCGAAGCCGCGCAGGAGCCCGCTCAGCCCGCGCTGCCCGGCGGGGATGTCCAGGGCGAGGGTCCAGCCGGGCATGGGGAAGGACAGCAGGCCGCCCGACCCTGGTCCGAACCGCTTGAGCACGGTCAGGAACGACACCGTCCGGTGCGCCGACAACGACCGCACGATCCCGCGCAACGTGTCCTCGGCGCCGAACGGCACCACGAACTGGTACTGGACGAATCCGCGCGAACCGTACAGACGATTCCAGCCTTCGACGAAGTCGAGCGGGTGGAAGAACGGCGCGATGCCCTGCGTGACCGTCGCGCTCCGAGGCGCCTTGCGGTACCAGACCTCGTTGAACGCGCGCACGCTCAGCCCGTTGAGCAGGCCGTCCGGCGCCCAGGGCGGCGTGCGCAGGCGCGCGGCGGGTGCGAAGGCCAGGGGCTCCTTCTCGCCGCCGCGGGGTGCGTGGTCGCCGCTGGTGAGGACGGCCCGGCCGGTCGCGCGGCCGCGGGCGAGCAGGTCGATCCAGGCCACCGTGTAGCGGTGGCGGTGGTCGGCGCGGGCCATGACGTCGAGGGTCTCGTCCAGGTCGGCGGTCCGCCGTACGCGCACCCGCATCCTGGACGTCTCGACGGGCACGCACCCGAAGACGACCTCGGCGATCACGCCGGTCAGGCCCATGCCGCCGACGGTCGCGTGGAAGAGCGGATCGCCGGGGCGCAGGGTCCTCGCGGTCCCGTCGGCGGTCACGAGGACGAGGGAGCGTACGTGGGCGCCGAAGGAGGAG
>JABFVJ010000292.1 GCA_013362835.1 Nonomuraea sp.
GCCGGTCCACGCCGACCGCTTCATGTCGCCGGACTTGGCGTTGAGCTCCAGGCGGCCCCCCGGCTGGTCGTGGCGCAGCCGCACGCCCGTGGACGTGCCGAGGAAGGTCGAGGTGAGCGAGTGCTCGGCGAAACCGTAGAGCTTCCTGCCGCCCGCCTCGGCGGCGGCGAACGCCTCGCCGAGCGCGGGCGCGAACCCCTCGAACACCCCGATGTCGGTCGGCCGCACCGGCTCGTCCCAGCCGGTCGAGGTCTGCCCGCCCTCGACCAGAGCGCGGGCGTCCTCGGCGGGCCGCGCCTCGCGCGCCGCCCGGTCGGCCGCCGCCACGACGTCCGCGAGCTGGTCGTCGCGTACGGACGAGCGCGAGACCACCCCCACGCCCTGCCCCGCGATCGAGATCACGGTCAGCCTGGACGAACGGGCCACGCCGTTGGTCGTGAGCGTGTTGCCGGCGAAGCGCAGGTTGGCCGTGGACCCCTCGTCCACCAGCACCACGCAGCCGTCGTTCGCGGAGAGCTCAAGGGCCCTGTCGACCATCTCCTGCGGAGTACTCACTTGCCGCCCTCCTGCACGGTGTTGAGGATGCGCACGCCCCTGAACAGCGCCGACGGGCATCCATGGCTCACCGGCGCGACCTGCCCCGGCTGCCCCTTGCCACAGTTGAACGCGCCGCCCAGCACGTACGTCTCCGGCCCGCCGACGCCGTCCATCGACTGCCAGAAGTCGGTCGTCGTGGCCTGGTAGGCGAAGTCCCTGACCTGCCCGGCCAGCTTCCCGCCAGCGATCTTGTACGCCCGCTGCCCGGTGAACTGGAAGTTGTAGCGCTGCATGTCGATCGACCAGCTCTTGTCGCCGACGATGTAGAGGCCGCGCTCCACGCCGCCGATCAGCTCCTCGGTGGAGGGGCCGCCGGGCGCGGGCGCCAGCGACACGTTGGCCATGCGCTGGATCGGCATGTGGCCCGGCGAGTCGGCGAACGCGCACCCGTTGGAGCGCCCGAACCCCTTCAGCAGCGCCATCCGCCGGTCGAGCTGGTAGCCGACCAGGATGCCGTCCTTGACGATGTCGAAGCTCTGCCCCCGCACGCCCTCGTCGTCGAACCCGACCGTCGCCAGGCCGTGGGTGACGGTGCGGTCGCCGGTCACGTTCATCAGCGGCGAGCCGTAGACCAGCTCGTTCAGCTGGTCGAAGGTGGCGAAGCTGGTGCCGGCGTAGGCCGCCTCGTAGCCGAGCGCCCGGTCGAGCTCGGTGGCGTGGCCGATCGACTCGTGGATCGTCAGCCACAGGTTGGACGGGTCGACGACCAGGTCGTAGTCGCCCGCCTCGACCGACGGCGCGGCGAGCTTCTCGGCCAGCAGCTCGGGGAGCCGGGCCAGCTCGCCCTGCCAGTCCCAGCCGGTGCCCGTCAGGTACTCGTAGCCCCGGCCGACCGGCGGCGCGAGGGTGGACATGTCGTCGAAGCCGCCCTCGTAAGCCTTCATGGCGTTGAGCTCGGGATGCACCCGCACCCGCTGCTGCGTGGTCATCGTGCCGGCCGTGTCGGCGTAGAACTTCTGCTCCTTGACCTGCAGCAGCCGGGCCGAGACGTGGTCGGCGCCCTTGAGCAGCCCCGCCGACCAGTCGGCCAGCAGGCCCACCTTGTCGGCCTGGGACACCTCGAACGGGTCGACGTCGTAGGCCGACACCCACACCGCCTCGGCGTGCACCGGCTCGGGCGCCAGCTCGATGGGCTCCCGGTTGATGGGCGCGCTCACCTCGGCCACCCGCACCGCCTGCTCGGCCACCTCGGCGGCGGCCCGCGGCGTCAGGTGGATGCCGGCGGCGAAGCCCCACGTGCCGCCCTTGACGACGCGGACGGCGTAGCCGAGGTCGTCGGCGTCGACGGCGCCTTCGAGGCGGGCGTCGTAGAGGCTGAGCGTCTCGGCCCTGACGCGTTCGAGACGGAAGTCGGCGTGCTCGGCGCCCAGGTCGCGAGCGCGTTGCAAGGCGGCGTCCGCGAGCTGCCGCAACGGCAGCTCCAGGAAATCGGGATCGATCTGGCGCATGTCCACGATCCTAACCCTGTGATCTTGTACCACCCGGACAAGCGGATACCCGCGAGTAAGAGATAGCGTCAGATGCCATGGCACGCTCTGTACTCGTCACCGGAGGCAATCGCGGCATAGGCCTCGCGATAGCCCGTGAACTCGCCGCGGCCGGCGACGCCGTCGCGGTCACCTACCGATCGGGGGAGCCGCCGGAGGGCCTGTTCGGCGTCCGCTGCGACGTCACCAGCACGGCCGAGGTGGAGGCCGCCTTCGACAAGGTCGAGGCCGAGCACGGCCCGGTCGAGGTCCTCGTCTCCAACGCGGGCATGACCAAGGACACCCTGCTGGCCATGATGAAGGAAGACGCCTTCACCGACGTCATCGACGCCAACCTGACCGGCGCCTACCGCGTGGCCAGGCGCGCCATCAGGCCCATGATGAAGCTCAAGCGCGGCCGCATCATCCTCATCTCCTCCGTGGTCGGCCTGTCCGGCCAGGCGGGCCAGGCCAACTACGCCGCCTCCAAGGCCGGCCTGGTCGGCTTCGCCCGCTCGCTCGCCCGCGAGTACGGCTCCCGCAACATCACCGTCAACGTGGTCGCGCCCGGATTCGTGGCCACCGACATGACGGCCGGTCTCGACCAGGAGGCCATCGTCAAGGACATCCCTCTCGGGCGCCAGGCGGCTCCCGCGGAGGTCGCGCGTGTCGTCCGCTTCCTGGCGGGCGACGACGCCTCTTACATCACCGGGGCCGTGATCCCGGTCGACGGCGGACTCGGAATGGGGCACTGACGTGGGAATTCTCCAAGGCAAGCGGATCCTCGTGACCGGGGTGCTCACCGACTCCTCCATCGCCTTCTCGGTGGCCAAGCTGGCCCAGGAGCAGGGCGCGACGGTGGTGCTCACCGGGTTCGGCCGGCTGAGCCTGGTCGAGCGCATCGCCAAGCGGCTGCCCGAGCCGGCGCCGGTGCTGGAGCTCGACGTGCAGAGCACCGACCAGCTCGACTCGCTGGCCGCCAGGGTCGGCGAGCACGTCGACGGGCTCGACGGCGTCGTGCACTCGATCGGGTTCGCGCCGCAGAGCGCCATGGGCGGCAACTTCCTCAACACGCCGTGGGAGGACGTCGCGACCGCGCTGCAGGTGTCCACGTACTCGTTCAAGTCGCTGGCGGTGGCCTGCCTGCCGCTGATGAAGGAGGGCGGCGCGGTCGTCGGCCTCGACTTCGACGCCTCCAAGGCGTGGCCCGTCTACGACTGGATGGGCGTGGCCAAGGCCGGTCTGGAGTCCTGCAGCCGCTACCTCGCCCGCGACCTCGGCAAGCACAACATCCGGGTCAACCTGGTCTCGGCCGGGCCGCTGCGCACGATGGCGGCCAAGTCGATCCCGGGCTTCAAGGAGTTCGAGGAGAGCTGGCCGGAGCGTTCGCCGCTGGGCTGGGACCTCAACGACACCGTCCCGGCCGCCAAGGCGTGCGTGGCGCTCATGTCCGACTGGTTCCCGGCCACGACGGGCGAGATCGTCCACGTCGACGGCGGCGCCCACGCCATCGGCGCCTGACGTACCCAACCTCGGGCGGGCTCAGGCCAGGCGGTGCCGGCCGTTGCCCGCCGGGGCGGGCTCGAACGGGATCGACTCGCTCGGCTCGGCCCGGTGCCGCCGCTGCTGCACGATGCGGGTGGCGAGCACCGCCGACCCGAGCAGGACGATCGTCAGCACGGTGCCCAGCACGTCGGAGGCCGGCGGGCTGGGCCGCACCACCCGCCGGTCGCGCAGCGGCACGGCCAGCTCCCGCGCCAGCGGGTTGGGCCACAGCAGGTCGACCCGCGCGTCACCGGGATCGGCCGCCGGCTCCTCGGCCGCGACCGGCCGCCCGTCGCCCACCGTGTACGGCCCGCTCTCCGGCGGCGTCGGCGCCCGCGTCGGCAGCGGCGCGCTCTGGTCCTCGGCCCGCTCACGCGGCCGCTCCACCTGCCGCCCGATCCCGGGGGAGGGCGTGGGCCGCGGCGTCAGTGACGAGAGCACTCCCTGGTCGCCGCAGCCCAGCACCGGCAGGCACACGTTCTTCAGCGTCTCGGGCAGCAGCCCGCTCCCGGTGGGGCTCGGCGTCGGCTTGGCGGGGGCGGACGACGCGGACGACGGGGACGACTTCGACGGCTTGGCGGCCTTGCCCGTCGGGACGGCCTCGCCGACGGTGCCGAGCACGTCGTCGGTCGTCTTCTCGACGCCCTTGGTCACCGGCTCGGCCTTGCCGCCGGTCACGGCGTCGACCGTGTCGGTGAGCGCGCCCACCACGTCGCACAGGGTGTTGGTCACCCCCGAGAGCAGGCCACCGTCGCGTGTGCAGTCCTGGGCGGCGGCGGACGCGGCCGGCGCCGCCGCCGGAATCGCCCCCAGCGCCACCGCGAGGACTCCGGCTGAGATCGCGGTCCTGCTCCTCATCCGTCCCCTCCTGCGTCGCTTCCGGAGGAAATCTTTATGGACATCGCTCGTCAGACGCAGGCTTTTTCCCGGTAAAGTTGCGATTCGGTATCGACTAGTGATACGCGAGACTGTTTCTCGTTCGGTCTCAGTCGAGCGAGGACACGTCATCGAGCGCCTCCCGGATCTCGATCGGGAGCACGACGTCTTCGGCCGGCAGGATGCCCTTGAGCTGCGCGTGCGTACGCGCGCCGACGATCGCCGAGGCGATGCCCGGCTGATCGCGCACCCACGACAGGGCGACGGCCAGGGGCGAGACGCCGAGCCCGTCGGCGGCGGTCATGACCGACTCGACGACGCTGCGCCCGCGCTCGTCGAGGTAGGGGCGGACGAAGTCGGCGAAGTGCGGCGTGGCGGCCCGCGAGTCGGCCGGGATGCCGGTGCGGTACTTGCCGGTCAGCACGCCGCGGCCGAGCGGCGACCAGGCCAGCACGCCCACGTCGAGGTGGGCCGCGGCGGGCAGCAGCTCGCGCTCGGGCTCGCGGGCCAGCAGGGAGTATTCGACCTGGGCCGAGGTGATCGGGATGCGGCCGGGGATCGACTTCTGGGTGACCGCGGCGGCGGCGAGCTGCCAGCCCGTGTAGTCGCACACGCCCGCGTAGACGGCGCGGCCCGAGGACACGATCGCGTCGAGGGCGGCCAGCGTCTCCTCCAGCGGCACCTCGGCGTCGTAGGTGTGCAGCTGCCACAGGTCGACGTAGTCGAGGCCGAGGCGGTTGAGCGACTCGTCGACGGCGGCGATCAGGTGGCGCCTGGAGGCGTCGCGGGGCCGGCGGCCGGTCGGCGTGACCACGGCCTTGGTGGAGATCACCAGCTCCGAGCGCGGCACCGAGTCGCGCAGCATCCGGCCGAGCAGCCGCTCGGCGTCGCCGCCGGTGTAGACGTCGGCCGTGTCGACGAGGGTGCCGCCCGCGTCGAGGAACGCACGGAGCTGGGCGGCCGCCTCCTCCGCGTCGGTGTCACGCCCCCAGGTCATCGTGCCGAGCCCCAGCCGGGACACCGACAGGCCGCTGCGACCGACATAACGCTGCTCCATGATCCCGCCAGGTTACCAAGAACAATCCCGCTCACCAGCCTGCCGCTCCAATGTCCTGCCTGGTGGAGACCGTGGCGGCGGGTCGTCGTGAAGATTTCTCGCAGGTCGGTGAAACACGGTGATCGACGCCTGCGACACTTGCTGTGTGACCACCCTTCTGCTGGCCCGCCACGGGCTGACCGACCTCACCGGGCCGGTGCTGGCCGGGCGCACCCCGGGGGTGCATCTGAGCGAGGCGGGCAGGGCCCAGGCGGACGCCCTGGCCGGGCGCATCGCGGGCGTCCGGCTCGACGCCATTGTCTCCAGTCCGCTCGAACGCTGCCGGGAAACGGCCGAAGCCGTCGCCGAGGGGCGCGACGCGGACGTGGAGATCGACGACCGGTTCATCGAGTGCGGCTACGGCACCTGGACCGGACGGCCGCTGAAGGAGCTCGCGCGCGAGCCGCTGTGGCAGGTCGTGCAGGCGCATCCGAGCGCGGCGACATTTCCGGAAGGGGAGTCGCTGGCCGGTATGCAACATCGGGCGGTCGCCGCGGTCCGGGAGTGGAATCTGCGTCTCGGGGTGAAGGGTGTCTACCTGGCGTGCACCCACGGAGACGTCATCAAGGCGATCGTCGCGGACGCGCTGGGGCTCCACCTCGATCATTTTCAGCGGATAACAGCCGATCCTGGAGCTCTCACCGTCATTCGCTATGCCCCCTTGCGTCCCTTTGTTATCAGGATTAACGATATGGGGGAATTGCGGTTGCCCGAGGATTCGGAGGAGAAAGACGGGGGAGAAAACATCACCGGGAGCGATGCCGCCGTCGGCGGTGGACCCGGGACCACGTAAGGTCAGGCTATGCCGGTCTTCGACTACGACCCACCGGAGAGGTTCGTCGCCGGCGCCCTGGGGCAGCCGGGCGCGCGGGTCTTTTATCTGCAGGCCAGGGCCGAGGGCAGACTGACCACGGTGGCGCTGGAGAAGCTGCAGGTCGCCGCGCTCGCGGGCAGGCTCGAAGAGCTGCTCGACGAGGTCCTGCGGCTCAGCGGCGGCACCGCGCACGTGCCCGCGCTGGCCCCGGCCGACCTGACCGACGACGCCCCCCTCGACGTGCCGGTCGCGGAGGACTTCCGGGTGGGCACCATGGCGTTGACGTGGGACGCCGACAACTCCCAAGTGGTGATCGAGGCGCAGGAGGTCGTCGACGAGGACGACCTCGACGGTCCCGACCCCGCCGTGCTGCGGGTGCGGATCAGCGCCGGGGCCGCACGCGCCTTCACCCGGCGGGCGCTCCAGATCGTCGCGGCGGGCCGGCCGCCCTGTCCGCTGTGCGGGCAGCCGCTCGACGCCGAGGGCCACGTCTGTGTCCGACTCAACGGCTACCGCGGGGGTGAGGCGGCTTCATGACCGCTCCTGAGAGCGAACCGGCCGTCAAGCCGTCCAATCCGCCGACCATGCAGGAAGAAGAGGCGCTCACGCTGCTGCGCGACGGGCGCCTGGAGGTCGCGGGCCGCCTGGTCGAGGCCACCAACATGACGCTCTACTGCTCGATCAAGCTCGGCGGCCGCTCGGCCGCCTGCGTCTACAAGCCCGTACGCGGCGAGCGCCCCCTGTGGGACTTCCCCGACGGCACCCTCGCGGCCAGGGAGGTGGCGGCCTACGAGGTGTCCCAGGCGACCGGCTGGCGCATCGTCCCGCCCACCGTCTACCGCGAGGGCCCGTTCGGCCCCGGCATGTGCCAGCTGTGGATCGACACCGAGCGCGAGATCGACCTGATGCGGCTGGTCAAGAGCCGCAACCCGGTGGTGCGCCGGATGGCGGTGTTCGACGCGATCGTCAACAACGCCGACCGCAAGGGCGGCCACCTGCTGCCGCTGCCGACCGGCCACGTCTACGGCGTCGACCACGGGGTCTGCTTCTCGGTGGAGGACAAACTCCGCACGGTGCTGTGGCAGTGGCGGGGCAAGCCGCTGGCCCGCGAGGCCGTCGCGGTGCTCGCCAAGCTGGAGCGCGACCTCGAGTCGGGCTCGCTCGGGCGCCGGCTGCGCGAGCTGCTGACCCTGGCCGAGGTGGAGGCCACCTGGCATCGGGTCAGGCGGCTGCTCGACACCGGCGTGCACCCGTACCCGTCGGAGGGGTGGCCCGCGATCCCCTGGCCCCCCATCTGAGGACCGGCAGGCGTTTTATACCCTTTGCCGCATGTGCACGCTGATCGTGAGAACCGGGGAGCCGCTGACCCTCATGGGCGTGCGGGACGAGTTCACCGACCGGCCCTGGGAGGCCCCCGGCGAACACTGGCCCGAGCACCCCGGCGTGATCGGCGGGCGTGACCTCAAGGGAGGCGGCACCTGGCTGGCCGTCGCCCCGGCGGCCCGCCGCGCCGCGGCGCTGCTCAACGGCCACGGCCGGGCCGCGCCCGAGACGACCAGAATCTCCCGCGGCGACCTCGCCCTGCTCGCCGTGTCCACCGGCGACGTGCCGGACGTCGACCTCGCCCGCTACGACCCCTTCCACCTGGTGCTCGCCGACCTCACCAGGACCCGCCTGTTCAGCTGGGATGGCGACCGCCTCACCGCCTCCGGCCTGCCCGAGGGCACCAGCATGGTCGTCAACACCGGCCTCGACCCCGCCGGCGACCGCGTCCTCGCCCACCTGCACCGGTTCGAGGGCGAGGCCGACTGGACCGAGCCGATCACCGACGCGCACTCCGACCGGCCCGGCGCGCTCATCGTCCGGCACGAGCTGCCCGACGGGCGCGTCTTCGCCTCCCTGTCGGTGATGCGGGTCACCCTCGCCCCCGGCGAGGCCGCGTACGAGTTCACGGACCTTACGGCACGGATAGGCTCAAAGGCATGAGATCGTGGTCTGCCCAGAACATCCCGAAGCTCCCAGGTGAGAGCATTCCGCTGCGTCTCTACGACACGACGACCAAGCAGGTGCGGCAGACCGATCCCGGTCCCACCGCCAGGATGTACGTCTGCGGCATCACCCCCTACGACGCGACCCACCTCGGCCACGCCAACACCTACCACGCCTTCGACCTGGTGGGCCGCGTGTGGCGCGACGCCGGCCACGAGGTCCACTACACCCAGAACGCGACCGACGTCGACGACCCGCTGCTGGAGCGGGCCGCCCAGACCGGCATCGACTGGCAGGAACTGGCCGAGCGGGAGATCGAGCTGTTCCGCACGGACATGGAGGCCCTGCGGATCATGCCGCCCCGCGAGTACGTGGGCGTCACCGAGGTCGTCGGCCACGTCGCCGACCTGATCACCGAGCTCGCCGCCAAGGGCTTCACCTACGACCTCGACGGCGACGTCTACTTCAACGTGGCCGACGCGCCCAAGTTCGGCCAGGTGTCCGGCTACGACGAGGCCGAGATGCTGGCCCTGTTCGCCGAGCGCGGCGGCGACCCCGACCGGCCGGGCAAGCGCCACCCGCTCGACTGGCTGCTGTGGCGGGCCGAGCGGCCGGGCGAGCCCGCCTGGGAGTCGAGCCTCGGGCGCGGCCGTCCCGGCTGGCACATCGAGTGCACCGCGATCGCCCTGCGCAACCTCGGCCCCGGCTACGACGTGGCGGGCGGCGGCTCCGACCTGATCTTCCCCCATCACGAGTGCGGCGCCTCCGAGGGCCACGCGGCGACGGGGGAGTGGCCGTTCGCCAAGTTCTACACGCACGCGGGCATGGTCGCGCTCGACGGCGAGAAGATGTCGAAGTCCAAGGGCAACCTGGTCTTCGTCAGCAGGCTGCGGCAGCAGCACGACCCGATGGCCGTGCGGCTCGTGCTGCTCGCCCACCACTACCGCGACGACTGGGAGTACACCGCCGACCAGATCGCCGCCGCCGAGCGCAGGCTCGCGCTGTGGCGTTCAGCCGTGGGCCTCGCCTCGGCGCCGCGCGCGGCGGAGCTGCTGGCGACGGTGCGCGAGCGGATGGCCGACGACCTCGACTCGCCGGGCGCGCTGGCCGCGATCGACGCCTGGGCCGAGCGGGCACTCGCCGAAGGCGGCCCGGAGGACCCGGCTCTGGTCAAGGACCTGACCGACGCCCTCCTCGGCATCGCACTCTGAGGAACCACCCCCGGACACGGGGACATGGACACGGGACATGGTCGCGGGGCGGGGGTCGCGTGGCCCGGCCCGCGGCGTTCCCAGGTCCCGTGGAGGTCCTGAGGTTCGCGGCGCTGCGCTCCTAAACGCGCAGCTCCTCCAGATTGTCGCTCGCGGCGAGCTCGGTCGCGAACCACTCGATCGTGCGGCGCAGCCCTTCCTTGGCGGGCACCTCCGCGTGCCAGCCCAGCCGTTCGGTGGCCAGCGTCGTGTCGGGACGCCGTACCTTCGGGTCGTCGGCGGGCCGGTCGATGAACTCGATCTCCGAGGACGACCCGGTCAGCTCCTTGATCAGCGTGGCCAGCTCCAGCATGGTCAGCTCGTCCGGGTTGCCGATGTTGACCGGGCCGGGGAAGTCGCTGCGCGCCAGGGCCAGGATGCCCGACACGGTGTCCGCCACGTAGCAGATCGACCTGGTCTGCGAGCCGTCGCCGGTGATGGTGATCGGCTCGTCCTTCAGCGCCTGCCTGATGAACGTGGGGATCGCCCGGCCGTCGAACGGGCGCATCCGGGGGCCGTAGGTGTTGAAGATGCGCACGATCCCGGTGTCGGTGCCGCGCGAGTGCCGGTAGGCGGTGGTCAGCGACTCGGCGAAGCGCTTGGCCTCGTCGTACACGCTGCGGGGGCCGACCGGGTTGACGTTGCCCCAGTACGTCTCCTTCTGCGGGTGCTCCAGCGGGTCGCCGTACACCTCGCTGGTGGAGGCCAGGACGAACCGGGCGGACTTCTCCCTGGCCAGGCCGAGCGCGTGCAGCGTGCCGACGCTGCCCACCCGCAGGGTCTCGATCGGATAGCGCAGGTAGTCGGCTGGCGAGGCCGCCGAGGCGAAGTGCAGCACGAGGTCCAGGCTGCCGGGCACGTGCACGTAACCGGTCAGGTCGCACTCGATGAGGCGGAAGGCCGGGTTGGGCAGCAGGTGCTCGACGTTGCGCGGGCCGCCGGTCAGGAAGCTGTCCATGCAGACGACCTCGGCGCCCTCGTCCAGCAGGCGTTCGCACAGGTAGGAGCCGAGGAATCCGGCTCCGCCGGTGATCAGAGCCCTCATGACGTGACCTCCAGTGCGGCGTCGACGACTTCGGCGACCTCGATCTTCAGCAGGCCCGGGTCGGGACGCTGGCCGTGCGGGTCACCCTTGTGCCCGGCCCACAGCGCCACGTGCCGCCACCCGGGCGGCGGCCCCCACTCCGACGGCGGGACCGGGCCGAACAGCACCACCGACGGCACGCAGAACGCCGTCGCCAGGTGCGCGACCCCGGTGTCGCCGCAGACGACGAGCTTGGCCCGGCTCACCAGGTCGATCAGGTCGGCGAGCGCGGTACGCCCGGCCAGCATGCGCTCCTCGGGCAGCCCGGCCAGCTCGGCGACCTTCCGCGCGATCGGCACCTCGTCGGCGGTGCCGGTGACGACCACGTCGTCCAGCGCCGCCGCGACCTCCGCGAACCGCTCGGGCGGCCAGCGCCGCGCCGGGTAGGCGGCGCCCGGATGCACGATCACGGGCCCCGTACGGTCGGAGATGCCGAGCGTCAGGTCCTCGGGGTCGGCGGGCACGCCGTGCCACTCCAGCAGACCGCACCAGCGCCGCACCTCGTGCACCCCCTCACGCCACGGCGGCCCGACGCCGAAGCTGATCAGCCGGCCCGGATCGGTACGCCGCAGCGCCTCGATGCTCTGCGGCCCCTTGCCGTGCAGGTTGACCGCGATGTCCGGCCGCTCGAACGGCACCGGGCCCGGCCCGGTGACGTCCACCTGGGCGTCCACCGCGCCGATCAGCGGCAGCAGGGCCTCCAGCGAGCGCGGCGCGGCCAGCGTGATCCGGTGCTTGGGGAACGACTGTCGAAGCGCGCGCAGCGCGGGGACGGCCGTGAGCAGATCGCCCAGGCCGAGCCCGCGCAGCGCCAGCAGCTCTAGGGCCATGACGTCTCCGTGGACGGGCAGACGACGAGCTCCCTGACCTCGCAGCCCGCGGGCTGCCGCAGCGCGAAGACGACCGTCTGGGCGACGTCGGCGGGATCGTTCAGCCCCGCCTCGGGCCCCGGCTTGTACTGTTCGGGACGCCCGTCGAAGAAGCCCGTCCGCATGCCGCCCGGGATCAGCAGGGTCACCCCCACCTGCCCGCGCAGCTCGATCGCGAGCCCCCGCGTGAACCCGACGACGCCGAACTTCGAGGCCGAGTACGCCGACGCGTCGCTCAGCGGCCGCAGCCCAAGCGTCGAGGCGCAGGTCACCACCTTGCCCCGGGTCTGCTTCAGGTACGGCAGCGCCGCCCGTACGACGGCGGCCGTGCCGAGCAGGTTCACCCGGATCACCCGCTCCCAGTCGTCGGCCGGGACGTCCTCCAGCCGCCCGCAGGCGTCGATGCCGGCCGCGGTCACCACGCCGTCCAGGCCGCCGGCCCGTTCGGCGAGCTCGCGTACCGCCCGTTCGGCCTCCCCCCGGTCGCCGAGGTCGGCCGTGACGTGCTCGAAGCGCTGGTCGGGCTCGCGCACGTCCACCACGAGCGCCCGCCAGCCCTCCTTCTCCACCGCTTCGGCCGTGGCCAGGCCGAGCCCCGAGGCGCCCCCGGTGATCAAAATATTCATTGGATCTCCCTGATCAGATTGGTCGTCGAACGTCCGGGCAGCGTGCTCAGCGCGACGAACTCCGCGCCGATCCGCTCCAGGACCCGTGACTCGGGCAGGATCTCCCCCTCGTAGTCCCCGCCCTTCACCCACACGTCGGGCCGCAGCAGCTCGATGGACTCGGCCGGGGTGTCCTCCTCGAACACCAGGACCGCGTCGACGCAGCTCAGCGCCCGCAGCACCTCGACCCGGTCGCGCGCGTCGACGATGGGCCTGGCCGGGCCCTTCAACCGGCGTACCGAGTCGTCGGAGTTGACGCAGACGACGAGAGCGTCGCCGAGCGCCCTGGCCCGCCGCAGGAGGCTCACGTGCCCCGCGTGCAGCAGGTCGAAACAGCCGCCGGTGGCGATCAGCCGGCCGCCCTGCGCGCGGGTGAGCCTGGCCACCTCCAGCGCGGTGCGCGGCCGGTCGCCGAGCCGCTGTTCCTGAGTCCTGACGGTGGTGGCGCCGCCGCGCTCGACGAAGCGCGAGGCCTCGCCGACGCCGACGGTGACCGCCTCCACGACGTCCGCGCCGTCGCGCAGCGCGAGCGCCGCGGCGCCGGCGAGCCTGTCGC
>JABFVJ010000209.1 GCA_013362835.1 Nonomuraea sp.
TTCCCCAAGGCGACCGTGACGAACTACTACACCTCGACCGAGGCGGCGCCCGCCCAGACCGTCATGATCTACGACCCGTCCCGGCCAGCCGCGCTGGGCCGTCCGGCGCTCGGCAGCGGGCTGCGGATCACCGGCTCCGGCGGCGGGCCGCTGCCGGCCGGGGAGACGGGGGAGATCTGGCTGCGGTCCCCCGCCGCCACCCGCTCCTACTACCGGGACGAGCAGGCCGACGGGCAGACCTTCCGCGACGGATGGGTACGGATGGGCGACCTCGGCTACCTCGACGCCGACGGCTACCTGTATCTCGTCGACCGGGAGAGCGACGTCGTCAAGTCGGGGGCGTACAAGGTGTCGACCGTGCAGGTGGAGGCCGCGCTGCACGAACACCCCGACGTGGCCGAGGCCGCGGTCACCGGCGTGCCGCACCCGGTGATGGGCACCGTGCTGGCCGCCGCCGTCGTGCCGCGGGCCCGGCCGCCGCTCATGACGGAGCTGCGGGCCTTCCTCATGACCCGGCTGGCCCCGCACGAGCTGCCGACGCAAGTGATCTTCGTGGACCGGCTGCCCAGAAACCAGTCGGGCAAGGTCGTCAAGTCCGATCTCCGGAAAGTCCTGGAGCACAAGGAAGGTGGGAAATGACCGGATCATGGCCGGCCTCCCCCGCACAGCAGGGGATGTGGTTCACCGAGCGGGCCGGGGTCGCCGGGCGGGCCTTTCACATGCCGCTGGCCGTGTGGCTGGACGGGCCGCTCGACGTGGCGGCACTGCGCGTGGCCTGCGCGGAGGTGGCGTGCCGGCATCCCGTACTGGGCGGCGTGCTCGCCGAGGACGGCGGTGAGCTGCGGGTGGTGCCGCGCGCGACACCGGGGATGGGCGAAGGCGGCGACCTCCAGGAGGAGCTGGCCGCGCCGGTCGACCCGGTCCAGGGGCCCGCGGCGCGCTTCACGCTGATCCGCCAGGACGCCAAGCGGCACGTGCTGCTGTTCCAGGCCCATCACGCGGTGTTCGACGGCGAGTCCAAGGACGTCCTCCTGCGGGATCTGGCCGCCTGCTACGAGGGCCTGGCGCCGCCGGCGCTGGGGGCGACGTACGCGGAGGTGGCGGGCCTGCAGCGGGACAGGCTCGCCGACGCGCTGCCCGAGGCGCGGCGGTACTGGCGGGACCGGTGGGCGGACCAGCGCGAGCTGTGCCTGCCCGGCCTGACCGGGGTGTCCGTGGCCGCCGCTCCCGGGGCCGCGCTCGACTTCGCCGTCGAGGGCCTCGGCGGCATCGCCGCGCGGCTCGACGTCACCCGGTTCGAGGCGGTCATGGCCGCGTTCGCCGTGCTGCTGCACGCGTACGGCAACCGGCGCCCCGCCGTCGGCGTCGACCTGTCCACGCGCACCGAGCGCAGCCGGGACCACCTGGGCGCCTTCGTCAACGAGCTGCCCGTGATCGCGGCGCCGGAAGGGGGCACGTTCGGCGCGTTCGCCCGGAGCCTGCGCGGCGACCTGCGGGCCATGTACCGGCATCGCGACGTACCGCTGGCCAGGGCCGTGGACGGGATCGGCCCGCGCGCCGCGCTCACCCCCGTGTCGCTCAGCTACCGCAGGCGGCCGGAGTCGAGCCCGCTGTTCCCCGGCCTGGGCGCGACGGTGGAGTGGATGATGTTCAACGGCTGGGTACGCAACACCCTCCACCTGCAGATCGTCGACGACGAGGCGGGCACGGCGGCCCGGCTGCAGTACAACCCCGCCCTCCTCGACGCCACCGGAGCCGAGCGGATCAGGGACGACCTCACCACGCTGCTCACCGCGCTGACCGCCGATCCGGGCTCGCCGCTGGACCGGCTGCCGCTGCCCGCCGCCGTTCCGGCCGCCGTGCCGACCGCGTCGATGACCGTCGCCGCACCGACGGACGGGCCGGTGGACGCCGACCTCCTGCGGGAGATCCAGGCGATCTTCGCCAAGGAGCTCGAACTGGACGAGGTGGAGCCCGACGACGACCTGTTCGACCTCGGCGGGCACTCCCTCACGATCACCCAGATCATGGCCACGGCGCAGAAGCGGTACGGCGTGGAGCTCTCCTTCGAGCTGTTCATCGACGACGCCACCGCGACGGCCGTCGCCGCCGAGATCGCCCGGCTGCGGGAGGAGGCATGCTGAGGCAGCGCGTGGCGGCGCTGGTGGCCGAGGCCAGCGACGGCCGGCTCACCCCCGAGGAGGTGCTGGCGGCCGACTGCTCGCTGACGGCGCTCGGTCTCACCTCGCTGGGCTACATCCGGCTGATCGACGCCATCGAGGGCACGTTCGGCTTCGACATCGAGCTGGACGGCAACCTCGACACGCTCGACGGCCTGGTCGAGCACCTGTCCCGGCTGGCGGGCCGCCCGTCATGACCGGCCCGGCGACGGTCGAGTTCACCGGCTCCAGGTCCGGCGACGGCCCGGTCACCTGGGGCCAGCGGGCCATCTGGCGGCTCACCGAATGGCTGCCCGCCGGCGACCCCTACTTCAACATGCCGTGGGCCCTGCCGGTGCACGGCAAGCCCGGACTTCCGGCCGTGCTCGCCGCGCTCGCGCGGCTGCTCGAACGGCACGAGAGCCTGCGGACGACCTGGCTGGACGTCCCCGGCGGCCTGCGGCAGCGGGTCGCCGGGGAGGGCCGCCTCATGGTCGAGCTGATCGACGCCGCCGGGTCCAGGCCGAGGACGCTGGCCGGGGAGATCGCCGCCGAGCTCGCCGGCAAGGGCTTCGACTACGCGGGCGAGCTCCCCGTACGCTGCTCGATCGTCATGGACGGCGGCCGGCCGCGCGCGGTGGCGTTCGCGTTCACGCACATGGCGGTCGACGGGCGGGCGCTCGACGTCATCGCGGCCGAGTGGCCCCGGCTGCTGTCCGGTGAGCCGCTGCCCGCCGCGCCGCAGCCGCTCGACCTGGCCGCCGAGGAACGTTCGCCCGACGGCGTCGCGCGCGGCGAACGGGCGCTCCGCTACT
>JABFVJ010000420.1 GCA_013362835.1 Nonomuraea sp.
CCGCACGCTGGCCGGGGCCAGCCCCGAGCTGCTGGTCTCCCGGTACGGGCGGGCGGTCGTCAGCAACCCGCTGGCCGGTTCTGCGGCCCGTTCCGACGACCCCGCCGAGGACCGGAGCAGGGCCGCCGCGCTGGCCGCCTCGGCCAAGGACCTGCGCGAACACCGGCTCGTCGTGGCCGACGTCGCCGACGCGCTCGCGCCGTACTGCGCCGGCCTGCGGGTGCCGGCCACGCCCGAGCTGACCTCCACCGAGGCCATGTGGCACCTGTCCACGCGGATCACCGGCACGCTGCGCGACCCGGACGTACGCGCGCTGACGCTCGCCGCCGCCCTGCACCCGACGCCCGCCGTCTGCGGCACGCCCGAGCCGGGGGCACGGCGGGTGATCGAGGCGCTGGAGCCGTTCGACCGCGGCTTCTACGCCGGGCTCGCCGGCTGGACGGACGCCGCCGGCGACGGGGAGTGGGCGGTCGCCATCCGCTGCGCCGAGGTCGCCGAGCACACCCTGCGCCTGTACGCCGGCGCCGGCATCGTCACCGGCTCCGACCCCGACGCGGAACTCGCCGAGACCTCCGCCAAGTTCCGCACGATGCTGCGCGCCCTGGGGGTGTCCGATGCCCTCGTCTGACCCCCGGAAGGCGGTGCACTGGTCGGAGGAGGAGGCCGCGCGGTACCGGGCGGCCGGGTACTGGCGGGGCGAGACGTTCGGCCGGATGCTCCGGGACCTGGCGAAGACCCACGGCCACCGGACCGCCCTGATCGCGCCCGGCGCCCGCTGGACCTTCCGCGACCTGGACGAACGCGCCGACCGCCTGGCCGCCGGCCTGCGCGCCACCGGCATCGGCCCCGGCGACCGCGTCGTGGTCCAGCTCCCCAACGTGCCCGAGTTCCACCAGGTGTGCTTCGCCCTGTTCAGGCTGGGCGCCTGGCCGGTGTTCGCGCTGCCCGCGCACCGCTCGGCGGAGATCTCCTACTTCTGCGCGTTCACCGAGGCCGCCGCCTACATCTGCCCCGACGACGCCCACCGCGCCTTCGCCCCCGGCACCCCCGCGCACGTCCTGGCCGAGCTGCCCGAGTCCGCCCCGGAGGACCTGCCCGAGCGCGACCCCGGCGAGGTGGCGTTCCTGCAGCTGTCCGGCGGCAGCACCGGACTGCCCAAACTCATCCCGCGCACCCACGACGACTACCTCTACAGCTTCCGCGCCAGCGCCGGGATCTGCGGCCTGCGCCCGGACAGCGTCTATCTGTGCGCGCTGCCCGCCGCGCACAACTTCCCGATGAGCTCGCCCGGCGTGTTCGGCGCGCTCAGCGCGGGCGCCGCCTCCGTGCTGGCGCCCGACCCGAGCCCCGGAACCTGCTTCCCGCTGATCGAGCGCGAGCGCGTCACCATCGCCGCCCTCGTCCCGCCGCTCGCCCTGGTCTGGCTGGACGCCGCCGCCACCACCGCCCACGACCTGTCCAGCCTGGAAGTGCTCCAGGTCGGGGGCGCCAAGTTCGGCAGGGAGGCCGCCAAACGGGTGCGCCCCGAGCTGGGCTGCACGCTCCAGCAGGTGTTCGGCATGGCCGAGGGCCTGGTCAACTACACCAGGCTGGACGACGACGAGGAGACCGTCGTCTCCACCCAGGGCCGGCCCATCTCGCCCGACGACGAGATCCGCGTCGTGGACGACAACGGCCGCGAGAGCGACCACGGCCACCTGCTGACCCGCGGCCCGTACACGATCCGCGGCTACTGGCGGGCCGAGGAGCACAACAGGACGGCCTTCACCGAAGACGGCTTCTACCGCACCGGCGACATCGTCCGGCGCACCCCGAGCGGCCACCTGGTCGTCGAGGGACGCGCCAAGGACCAGATCAACCGGGGCGGCGAGAAGATCGCCGGTGAGGAGGTCGAGAACCACCTGCTCGCCCACCCGGCCGTCCACGACGCGAGCGTGGTCGCCGTCCCCGACCCCTACCTGGGCGAACGCGCCTGCGCGTACGTGATCTGCCGCGGCGACCCGCCCACCAGGGCCGAGCTGCGCGCCTTCCTGCGCGGACGCGGCATCGCCACCTTCAAGATCCCTGACCGGTTCGAGTACGTCGACGCCTTCCCGCAGACCGCGGTCGGCAAGGTCAGCAAGCGCCACCTCCGTGAAAGGACATGACATGCCGATCCCCAGGATCGAACCGTACGCCATGCCGTCCGAGCTCCCGGCCGACCGGGTGGACTGGCGGCCCGACCCCCGCCGAGCCGTCCTGCTGATCCACGACATGCAGAACTACTTCTTGAACGCCTTCACCCCCGGACGTTCCCCGCTGGTCGAGCTGATGGCCAACGTCCTGGCGCTGCGCGAGCGGTGCGCGGAGCTCGGCGTGCCCGTCGTCTACTCCGCCCAGCCCGGCGCGCAGAGCGCCGAGCAGCGCGGCCTGCTCCTCGACTTCTGGGGCTCCGGCATCGGCGCCGACCCCCGCGAGGCGATGATCGCCGACGAGCTGACGCCGGGGGAGGACGACGTCCTGCTCACCAAGTGGCGCTACAGCGCCTACCAGCGCACCGGCCTCGCCGAGCTGATGGCCGAGCAGGGCCGCGACCAGCTCATCCTCTGCGGCGTGTACGCCCACATCGGCGTGCTGATGACCGCCTGCGAGGCGTTCATGCGGGACGTACGGGCGTTCGTGGTCGCCGACGCCGTGGCCGACTTCTCCCGGCAGCACCACGAGATGGCCCTCACGTACGCGGCCGACCGGTGCGCGGTCACCACGACGACCACGCGCCTCAGCCGCGCGCTGTCCCAGGCGGTGGCCGGTGTCTGACACCGCCGAACGCCTCCGCGCCCAGCTCGCCGACCTCCTGTACGTCGAACCCGGCGAACTCGGCCTCCACGACGACCTGCTGGACGCGGGCCTCGACTCCATCCGGGTGATGACCCTCATCGAGGGCTGGAAGCGGGAGGGCCGCGAGATCGCCTTCGCCGACCTGCTGGACCG
>JABFVJ010000038.1 GCA_013362835.1 Nonomuraea sp.
GCGAGCGAGGCGTGCCGGTAGGCGAGTTCGGCGGAGATGAGCGCGCTGCGCTCGCGAGCCGCTTCGGCGTGCGTGACGGCGTACGCGGCGGCGGTGACCCGCTGGGCCAGGTCGGCGGCCCGGACCCGCTCCTGCACACCGCGCGCGGACAGCCTGCGGGCCAGGGTCCGGGTGCGGCGCTCGGCTCCGGCGTGGATGTCACGAGCGCGGGAGCGGGCCTCGGCGGCCTCGACGATCCGGCCGAGGAGGTCGACGGACCCGGCGGTGAAGTCGCGTTCGGCGATCAGCTCGGCGCGTCGGCCCAGCTTGTTGCCGAAGCCGCTGACCAGGTCGGCGAGCCCGTCGGTGTCGCGGGTGTCGGTGACGGCGCGCAGCAGCAGGTCGGTGAAGTCGGCGTCCTTCTTGACGGCGAAGAGACCGGCGGCCTCTCCTTCGTCGGCGTTCATCTCGCGCTGGTAGCGGAAGAGTTCGGGGTCGAGGCCGAGGTCGCCGAGGTGCTCGATCCAGCGGTCGTGGGTCTCCTCCCAGTGCACCTCCAGGTGCGGGTAGTTCTTGCCCGCCTCGGTGAGGGCGTCGCGGAAGCCCTTCATGGTGCGGCGCCGCCCGCGCGCACTGGACTGGCCCTCGGCCGGGGCCCGTACGGCGGTGGACTCCGCGACGGGCAGACCGTCCAGGCTCAGTCCGGGCCCGGGCCGGAAGGAGTACCAGGCCTCGGCGAACTTCCGCGGGTCGTTGGAGACCTGCCGTCCGCGCCACTCGCTGACCTTGCCGACGACGACGCACTCGCCGGTCAGCACGTGCTGCCACTCCAGCGCCACGTGCCCGCAGTCGTCGGCGAGGAGGAACTTGCGCAGCACGCCGGAGCTGGCGCCGCCGAGGGTGTTGCGGTGGCCCGGCAGCATCACGGAGAAGATCAGCTTGAGCAGCACCGATTTGCCGCCGCCGTTCTCCAGGAAGAGCACACCGGCGGGCGCGGGCCGGCGCGGCGGGCCGACCGGCTCGTCCTCGAAGAACTCCGCCTGCGTGGGCGCGGGGTCGGGCACGATCTCGCCCACCCCCCGCAGGTCAAGCACGGTGTCGGCGTAGCGCGCACCGGCGGGCCCGATCGAGTAGAGGCGGACCCGGGACAGCTCGTACATGGCGGACTCTCGTAAGTCTTCGTGAGATGGGGGGGTTCAGGAGGAGTGGAACGGCAGCCCGGCGTCGGCGACCAGTTCCAGGTCGTCGCTCTCCTCGGCGGGCAGCAGCGTCGGTGTGCCGTCGGTGACCGGGACGACGCCCAGTTCCAGCAGCTCGGCCAGGGCGGCGCTGCCGGCCATGTCGCGGACCTGGAGCTGGTAGCGGGCGGTGGTGCGGTAGGTGCCGCCGTGGTCGTCGCCGGTGCGCTGCAGGAATCCGGAGTCGGTGAGGAAGGCGACGGCCTTGGCGACGATGCCGGTGGTCGAACCGGCCAGGCGGCGGGCGTCCTTGGTGGCGCCGGTCGCGCTGCGCCGTACCCAGATCCGCCAGGCGGACTCCAGGCCGGGCGCGTCGGTCGCCGGGTCGGTGTTCTCGCCCTGTTCGTCGGCGCGTTCCTCCAGGCGGCGGCAGGCCTGGCGTACGAAGGCGTCGACGCCGTTGACCGAGACGCGGCCGATGTAGCCGTCGTCGGCGAGGTCCTCGGGGCGCGGGAACGCCATGGCGGCGACGGCGAGGTGGGCGAGCCCGTGCAGGAACCGGTCGCCTCCGTCGGCGGAGGTACGACGCGCGTAGTCGCCCATGCGGACGGCGAACACCGAGTCCTCGGCGGCGGTCACGGCCATGCCCGCGCGGGGGGACACCTCCAGCACGATCAGCCCGAGCCCGGTCGCCACGGCGTCGGCGAGCCGGGCGAAGGGCGGGTCCTCGCGGTAGCGCCGCAGCAGGTCCGCGTACTCCTGGTCGCGGGCGGGCTGCAGCTTGGGCTGCAGCCCGAAGGACACGAGCCGCGCCGCGTCGGCGGCGTCGGCGGGAGTGACGGCGGCGGCCGGGGCCGGGCCCTCCGGCTCACTCCACTCGACGTGCTCGCTCACGACTTGAACTCCTTGGCCTTGTAGACGAGGTTGCGGGCAGCGCCCTCAGGGGCGCGGGGAACTGCGCGGTCGGCCACGACGGCGTCGCAGCCGTCCACCGGCGGGAGCACTACGCGGCCTCCGTCCGGTCCGCCGCCATCCCCGCCGCGTCCAGCAGTGCGGTGCCGACGATGAGGTCGGCCCCGCCGAACTCCGGGTCGTCGAGCTCGGTCCCGTCGTCCACGGCGAACAGCAGCTTCTGCTCGCCCTGGCGATAGGCCGTGCCGACCGGCGGGCTGGCGGCGTGCACCGCCAGCAGGGCGACCAGGTACGGCAGCTCGGGGTCCTGCCTGCGGGCCTGCGCCAGCAGTCCGGACAGCCGGCGCGGCGCGTCCGCCGGCAGGTCGAGCAGCTCCTGCGCAGCCGCCAGCTGCTCCTCGCTGAACCGGCTGTCGTCCGGCGTGGCGATCAGGTCGGGCTCGGGCATCTCCGCGCCCAGGTGCTCGCGCTCCACCGGCGGCGTCAGCAGTATGTCGACCAGGTCGCCGACCCGGACGGACACCGGCGTGCGCAGCCCGGTGCCGCGGCCGAAGAAGGCGTCGGTGACGCGGACGGCCTGCTCCAGCGGCAGCGGGAGCACGGGCGAGACCAGGTGCCCGTAGAGGTCTATGCCCGACGTCGTCATCGGTGTGGCGAAGGCCTGCCGGTCCTGCTCGGCGCGGAACAGCGGCCCGGCCTCCAGCAGGCGGGACTGCAGCTGCGTGTGCCGGCGGATGCAGTCCTTGACGATGTCGACGAGCTCGGCGGCGCGGCGCTTGTGCTCGGGGTCCTCGGACTCGTCCCGCGCCTTGCGGATGTTGGTGAGGATCGCGTTCTCGTGGCGGTAGCGGTCGGCGACGTGCTCCAGCGCCTCGGCGATCATGTCGGGCACG
>JABFVJ010000215.1 GCA_013362835.1 Nonomuraea sp.
CTGGCTGTTCGGCGGCCAGATCGCCAAGCCGACCCGCGAGGAGATGCGGCACGCCCTGGAACACCTCGACCCCGACCACGCCCCCTCGCCCAACGGTCACGCCGCCCTCGAAGAGCGCGACCAGGACCGGCACCAGAGCCAACAGGTCCACTGACCCGGCGCACGAGCGGAGCACCGGGTCGGTACGAGATGGCGGCGCGGGTGATCAGGGGACGGATCACCCGCGCCGCCGCTGTTTTCCCGCCCTTGTCCTCCGGCCGCCGTGCCGGAGCATCCACGGAGGCCCGATGAGCCGAATCCCACGGCACCGGGACGAGCCCCGGGCCGAGTCCATCACCCGGGCCCGCCCCGGCCTGTCCCAGGACCTGCGCGGCCGTCAGCGCCGCTACGTCACCGCCATGCTGGTGCGCACCGCGTGCGTCGTCGTGATGGCGCTCACCTGGAACCGCTGGCCGGCCGTCGCGGTCTGCGCCCTGGCGGGCGGGGTCCTCATCCCGTACGTCGCCGTCGTCGCCGCGCAGGCGGGCTGGCGCCAGCAGCGCGGCGTACGACCCGAACTGGCCCGCCCCGTCACCGAACCCGCGCCCCGGGTCGTCCTCGAACCCACCCTGGTCCTGCCACCGGAGCAGAACACGGCGGCCTGAGCCCCGACACACGAAAAACGCCGGGCCGGACACCTTGAGGAAGGTGTCCGGCCCGGCGTGTGTCCGAGCTCTTGGGTTGTCAGCGCGCCCGGTCGGCCTCGCGGAGGATCGCGCAGGCCTCGGCCACCGGATCGACGTGCCCACCGGGGTGCACGACCAGATGGAGACGCTGCGCCCGCCCGTCCTGGACGTCGAGCACCAGGGCATGCAGCACGGTGCCCTCCCGGTCGCGGAAGACCCAGCCGGCCCGGTCGCCCACCAGGGACTCGTCCAGGGTGATGCCGACCCGCGCGAGCGGCGGCACGATAGCCCCGAGCATCCGTGCGACGTTCTCGGCGCCCGCCACACACGTGGGCCACGGCAACGGTTCACGCCCGCCGTCGCTGACCGTCGCGACCGCGTCGAGCAGCTGACGGCAGGCCTCCTCGGAACACCCGAGGGCCGCCGCGATCCGCTCGTCACCGCACCCGAACGCCTCCCGCAGCACGAACACCGCGCGCTCCAGCGGGGAGAGCCGCTCCAGCACCATCAGCGCCGACAGCGACAGCGAGTCCGCCAGCTCCGCCGGCCGGTCCGGGTCGGCCAACCCGCTGTCGGCGAGCAGCGGCCCGACGACCTCACCGCGCGCCACCCGGGCCGACTGCAAGGCCCTGACCGCGATCCGGGTGACCTCGGCCGCCAGATGCCCCTCGACGGAGGCGGGCTGGTCCGGCGCGGCCATCCAGCGCAGCCAGGCCGCCTGCACCGCGTACTGAGCGGCGCGGGTCTCACCCAGGATCCGGTAGGCGATCGCGTACAGCAGGGGCCGCAGCTTCGTGAACTCGTCGGCTCTGCGCACAGCGGCTCCTCGGCAATGGCCCCCGGGGGGGGCGTGCCCGCCGTCAGGGGGGGGCGACGGACGGGCACGCCTCGGGGGAGGGGGGATCCCAGCCCACTGTAAGAGCGGCCGACCGCCGATTTCTCTCCCGGCGGCGGAAGTTCGAGTTCAAATGCAGTGAGGATCCACTGTCGGAGGGCGAACGGCATTCATGTCAATGGGACTCGACCGCATTTCAAGGGAATCCACCAATACTCGGGAGTCAAACTCCAATGACTCTCAGGGAAGTTGACGCAATGACGAGCACTCGAACCAGCCCCGTTCAGGCCGTCGAGGACGCGCTCCGCCGGTTCTTCGCCGACCGCAGGGACGAGGCCGCGGCGATCGGCCCGGCCTGCGTCGACGCGGTCACCGAGCTGGAGACGTATGTACTGCGCGGCGGCAAGCGCGTCCGCCCGACCTTCGCCTGGCTCGGCTGGCTCGGCGCCGGAGGCGACGAGAACGCCGACGGCACGGCCGGTAGTGCCACGGCCGAGTCGGTGGCCCGTATCGGCGCCGCCCTGGAGTTGTTCCACGCCGCCGCCCTGATCCACGACGACGTCGTCGACGCCGCCCCCACCCGCCGCGGCGCCCCCGCCGCCCACGTCATGTTCGCGAGCCTGCACCGGGACGCCTGCTGGAACGGCGACGCGGAACTCTTCGGCACCGGCGCCGCGATCCTGACCGGAGACCTCGCCCAGGGCTGGGCCGAGGACCTCGTCCACACCTCCGGGCTGCCCGCGCCGGCGCTGGCCCGGGTGGTCCCGGTCTGGTCGGCCCTGCGCACCGAGGTGCTCTGCGGCCAACTGCTCGACGTCACGGCCGAGGCGGCGGGCGAGGAGGACATCGACACACCCCAGCGCGTCAACCAGTACAAGACGGCCTCGTACACGGTGGAACGCCCGCTGCACATCGGCGCCGCCATCGCCGGCGCGGACGCCGAACTCATCGCCGCCTACCGCGCGTTCGGAAGCGACATCGGCATCGCCTTCCAGCTCCGCGACGACCTGCTCGGGGTGTTCGGCACCCCCGAGGAGACCGGAAAGCCGTCCGGCGGCGACCTCATCCAGGGCAAGCGCACCGTCCTGTTCGCGGCGGCGCTGAAGTACGCCGACCAGCGCGACCCGGACGCCGCGAAGTTCCTCCGCACGAAGATCGGCACCCCGATCACGGACGAGGAGCTCACCGCGATGCGTGCCGTCATCACCGACGTCGGCGCGGTGGACCACATCGAGCGTGACATCACCCGGCGCACCGAGCGCGCCCTCGCCGCCCTGCGGTCGAGCAGCGCCACCGATCACGCGAAGGACGAACTGACGGCGATGGCGATCAGCGCCACCCAGCGGACGTCATAATCTCTGCAATCCTTGGGAATTGCTCAACTCCCGCTCTATAAAAGCCCCTTGGGTGACTCAGGTCACCTCAAGGGGCTCTTGGTTTTCGCATTAGATGCGTGTCA
>JABFVJ010000393.1 GCA_013362835.1 Nonomuraea sp.
GCCTGCCCTGGCCCCGCACCTGCGCGGCCTGCGGGAGCACCAGCTACCTCAACCCGCTGCCGGTCGCGGTGCTGCTGCTGCCCGTCGGCGACGGCCTGCTCGTGGTCCGCCGGGACGTCGAGCCGCACCGCGGCGAGCTCGCCCTGCCCGGCGGGTTCATCGACATGGGCGAGTCCTGGCAGGAGGCGGCGGTACGCGAGCTGCGCGAGGAGACGGGGGTCGTGGCCGACGCCGCCGACGTCACGCTCCTCGACGTGATCAGCGCGCCCGACGGGACCGTGCTGATCTTCGGGCTGGGCCCGAGGGTGAGCGCGGCCGGGCTCCCGCCGGTCGCGCCCACGGCCGAGACGTCGGAGTGGACGGTCGTCGACGGCCCGGCCGAGCTCGCGTTCTCCACGCACACCCAGGTGGTGGCGGCCTACTTCGCGAGGGCTCAGGACAGGTCGAGCCCCGGGTAGAGCGGATGGGCGTCGAGCAGCTCGGCCGCCGCCGCCCGGGTCTTGTCGGCGAGGCTCGCCGGCAGGTCGTACCTGGCCTTGGAGGTGGCCGACGGGGTGGTGCCCGCGAGCACGTCGACGATCAGCTCGGCGACCCGGTCGAACTCCTCGGGGCCGAAGCCGCGCGAGGTGAGCGCCGGGGTGCCGACGCGGATGCCCGAGGTGTACCAGGCGCCGTTGGGGTCGCGCGGGATCGCGTTGCGGTTGGTGACGATCCCGGCGTCGAGCAGCGCCGACTCCGCCTGCCTGCCGGTCAGCCCGTACGTGGAGACGTCGAGCAGGACCAGGTGGTTGTCGGTGCCGCCGGTGACCAGGCGTACGCCCCGGCGCAGCAGGCCCTCGGCCAGCGTGACCGCGTTGGCGGCGACCGCGCGGGCGTAGCCGGCGAAGGCGGGCTGCCGGGCCTCGGCCAGGGCGACGGCCTTGGCGGCCATCACGTTGCCGAGCGGACCGCCCAGCACCATCGGGCAGCCCCGGTCGATCGAGTCGGCGTACTCGCGCTGGCACAGCACCAGGCCGCCGCGCGGGCCGCGCAGCGACTTGTGGGTGGTGGTGGTCGTGACGTGCGCGTAGGGCACCGGGTCGTGCACGCCGGTGAACACCTTGCCCGCGACCAGCCCGGCGAAGTGCGCCATGTCCACCATCAGCACCGCGCCCACCTCGTCGGCGATCTCCCGCATCCGCGCGAAGTCGATCCGCCTCGGGTACGCCGAGTAACCGGCGATCAGCACCAGCGGACGGAACTCGCGGGCGGTGGCGCGCAGCGCGTCGTAGTCGAGCAGGCCGGTCTCCGGGTCGGTGCCGTAGGAGCGCTGGTGGAACATCTTGCCGGAGATGTTGGGACGGAAGCCGTGGGTCAGGTGGCCGCCCGCGTCGAGCGACATGCCGAGGGCCCGCTGGTCGCCCAGGGCCTTGCGCAGGCTCTCCCAGTCGTCCTCGGACAGGTCGTTGACGTGCCGGGCCCCGGCGGCGGCCAGCGCCGGGGACTCGATCCGGTTGGCCAGGATGCCCCAGAACGCGACCAGGTTGGCGTCGATGCCCGAGTGCGGCTGGACGTAGGCGTGCTCCGCGCCGAACAGGGCCTTGGCGTGGTCGGCCGCGAGCTGCTCGACCGTGTCGATGTTCTGGCAGCCGGCGTAGAAGCGGTGGCCGACCGTGCCTTCCGCGTACTTGTCGGACAGCCACGTGCCCATCGTGAGCAGCACGGCCGGGGAGGCGTAGTTCTCGCTCGCGATGAGCTTCAGCGAGGCGCGCTGGTCGGCCAGCTCGGCGCGGATCGCGCCCGCGACGCCCGGCTCGACCGCCGCGATCACGTCGAGCGCGTTGCGGTAGGCCGCGGACACGGTGGCCGTGTCGTAGGAAAGGGGGCGCTCATCAGCCATGACATCTCCTGAGTCGTCGAAGTGAGTGCACCCAGGCGCGCGGCAGGTCGAGGACCGCTCCCCGGTGGTCACTCCCACCTTACGATCACGCCAGTCACGATCCGAGGCTTGACACTACGGCCACCGGCGCGGCCTTCGCAACGGCGTCAGGCGTCCCGCGCCCGCAGCAGCAGCCCGGCGGCGAGCAGCGCGGCGGCGGCCCACGCGGCCAGGACGCCCAATCCCTCCCACGGGCCGAGCGGCAGGCCGGACAGGCCGGTGGTGGCCTGGATCGCGAGCCCGGCGTCCATGGGGGAGAGCCGCCACAGGAACCGCTGCCAGTCCGGGTCGCCGACCATGAGGGGCAGGACGGCCAGCACGTACAGCAGGCCGAACACGACCCCGGCGGCCGGGGCCGCGTCGCGTACGAGGGTGGCGACGCCGAGGCTGAACAGGGCGATCAGCGCGAGGTAGAGCACCGACCCGGCCGCCGCGCGCAGCGTCGGCCCGTCCGTCAGGGGCAGCGGCGGGAAGCCGTTGCCCGGCAGGATCAGCCGCCCGGCGAGCAGCGAGCCGAGCACGGCGACCGTCCCCGCGGCCATGGTGAGACCGGTGAGGAGCACCGCCTTCGCCGCGAGGACGGTGACGCGCCGCGGCATCGCGGCGAAGGTGGTGCGGATCATGCCGGTGCCGTACTCGCCGCAGATCGTGAGGACCGCGAGGACGGCCACCAGCGCCTGGCCGACCTGGACGCCGGTCAGGGTGAGCCTGGGCAGGTCGTGGCCGCAGTCGCGCGGCGAGCACGAGGCGGTCACGACGGCCAGCGCGCTCGCGGCCACGGTCAGCACGACGACGGCGAGCAGCAGCGCGCCGGTGCCGGGCAGCGTGCGCAGCTTCGTCCACTCCGCGCGCAGCGCCCTCCCGAGCGCCTCCCGGCTCACGCGTCGCTCCGGTTCAGGCGGACGATCGCGAGGGCCAGGGCGAGAGCCGCGTAAGCGCAGGTCACGGCGAGCCCGGCCCACGGGGGCAGCGGGTAGTAGCCGCCCTGGGGGCTGTGGTAGCCGAGCACGTGCGCGTACTCCGGGATGCTCTGCTGCAC
>JABFVJ010000112.1 GCA_013362835.1 Nonomuraea sp.
GACGCCGCGCCGCGCCGGCGGCCTCCTCGCGGAGCACGGCCAGCTCGCGGGCCCGGCCCACGATCGCGGGCTCCCGCCGGACCGTGGGGGGTTCCTGGACGCGTTCGACGACCTCGGGGGCGTGCAGGGACTCGGACTGGCGGAGGATGTCCTGTTCGAGCGCGCGCAGCGCCGGGCCCGGGTCGACGCCCAGCTCCTCGGCCAGGCTCTCGCGGGCCTGGCGCAGCACGGCCAGCGCCTCGGCCTGGCTGCCCGAGCGGTAGTGGGCCAGGGCGAGCAGGCGTACGGCGTTCTCGCGCAGGGGGTGGGCGTCGGCGTGGCCGCGCAGCTCGGGCACGGCCTCGGCGTGGCGGCCGAGCATGAGCGCGGCCTCGGCGCGGTACTCGACGGCGATGAGCCTGAGCTCGGCCAGCCTGGTCGCCTCCGGGACGGCCCACTCCTCGGCGAACTCGGCGTAGGCCGCGCCGGTCCACAGGCCGAGCGTACGGTCGAGCAGGTCGTACGCGACCGCGCCCGCGCCCTGCTTCAGCGCCGCGCCGGCCGCGTCGATCAGGCCGGGCAGCCGCCAGGCGTCCACGGACTCGTCGGGCAGGCAGAGCCGGTAGCCGGGCGGTGCGCTCACGATCACGCCGGCGGGGGCGCGCGGCGGGCGGCCGGGTTCGAGCACGCGGCGCAGGTTGGAGACGTAGACCTGGAGGGCGGCGAGAGCCTTGGGCGGCGGCTGCTCCTGCCACAGGTCGTCGATGAACCGGTCGGTCGAGACCACCTGGCCGCCCGCGGCGACCAGGCGGGCGAGCACGGCGCGCTGCCTGGCGGAGCCGAGGTCGAGCCGGCGGCCGTTCATGGTCGCGTGGAGCGGTCCAAGGAGGTGGATCTGGAGCATGGCGCCCTTTTTCAAGTACCGGTTCTCAGTATCGGAAGAAGCCCGCCAGGTCCGGCCTTCGCCCGATGTCGTCGACGCGCACCACGGCCCCCGTCTCCGGTGCGTTCATCATCTTGCCATGACCCAGATAGATACCTACATGATGAGTTTTGACCCGCTTTTTCGTGATTTTTCCGAAGAAGACTAAGTCGCCGGGCTCGGGGGACTCGACGCGGCGCATCCTCCGTACGTGGTCGTCGGTGTTGCCGGGGCCGAGCACGTCCGTGCCGTGGGCCAGGGCGTAGACCCAGCGGGCCAGGCCGGAGCAGTCGAGGCCGCGGGTGCTCTCGGCGGGGCAGGGCCTGATCCGGCCGGTGTAGCCCTGGCACGTGCCCGTCGTGGGGCCGGGCCGCTCACCGTGGCCGCCGCCCCACGAGTACGTGATGTCGTACCGCTCGACCTCGTACGCGATCCTGACGATCCTGCCCGGCACGTACGTCGAGAGCGGCGTCGAGGCCGTGGCCGTCAGCAGGGCCACCAGCAGGACCGCCACCAGGACGGCCACCGGCGACGACGCCACGACCAGCCGACGCCGCTCCACCCGTTCTCCCTCGTGCCGAGATACCGGGCTTCATCCTACTTACCGGGATTTATCGGCCTTTGAGGTTAAGTGTGATGGTTCCGACCTTGACCACCATGCCCACGCGGCCCGTGGCCTTCGGCTTGGTGGTGAAGGTGAAGGTGGCCTTCTGGCCGCGGTTCAGCTTCGCGACCGTGCAGCGCACCGCCGTGCCGCTGAACTTGCAGCCCGGCGCCTTGACCACTTTCTGCCCGCCGAACGTGCGCCCGGAGACCACGATGTTCTCGACGGGGTGCGGGCCGGGGTTCGACACGACGACCCGGTAGACCTTCCTGCTCTGCGCCACGCCGCCGACCTCGACCCTGGCGGGCGGGTTGGCCAGCGACTTGAGCTGGGTCTCCGTGCCGTTGAACGCGTTCTGCCCGCCGGCCAGCGAGCCCTTCTCCGCCGACTGCCAGAAGGTGTGCCTCGTCCAGCTCTTCGGCAGCTCGCCGGGGTCGCTCCCCCAGCGGGCGAGCCAGAGCGGGTTGGACTTGAACGCCTCGGAGTTGCCCGTGCAGGTCTGCCACCAGCTCGTCGTGGTGTAGATGATCGCGTGGCGCCCGGTCCGCTGGCGGTACTTCTTGGTGAAGTCCTTGAGCCAGGTGACCATGTCCTCGGTGGACAGGTCGTAACAGCTGTTCTTGCCGTTCTTGTCCTTGTACGGGTTGTCCTCGACATCGAGCACACCCGGCAGCGTCAGACCATCGCTGGTCCACTTACCGCCATTCTGAACGAAATACTCGGCTTGCGCTGTCCCATCGGATTCATGCGGTTGCGCAAAGTGATACGCGCCGCGAATCAGCCCGGCTCCCGCGGCTCCGCCGAACTGCGCGTCGAAACGAGGGTTGAGGTAGTTCGTGCCCTCGGTGGCCTGCACGAACGCGAACTTGCCGCCACCGGAGGCGACGCTCGCCCAATCGATGTCGCCCGTCCAGTTGCTGACGTCCACGCCGGGAACGCCGTCCGCTGCGTCCGCGACTCCGGTCATCCCAACGGCCGCAATTACCCCTATTAACCACAGTCGTTTCACGCCGGAGATCATGGCGGAGTCGCCACATACCCCGCAAGTCCCTAAATGTCGGCTGTTCTCACAAAAAATCGTGAAACCGCATGTCGGGCGCCGGAAATTCGTCCCGCGCGAGCTTGATCGCTGACGATGTTTTCGCAGGTCAGGGCCGTATATGAACGTCACATTCGCGTTTGCCAAACCCGCCCGACCAGCTCAAACTGGGTCGACCCCAAAAGGGCCCCTGACCAGGGGCTTCTTTGCCATGCCCAGGTTCGGAGGCGACCGCCCATGATCCACGCCCGGGGTCTCACCCGAGTGTTCACGATGAAGAAGGAGACCGTCGAAGCCGTACGCGGCATCGACCTCGACGTCGAACCCGGCCGGCTCGTCGCCTTCCTCGGCCCGAACGGCGCCGGAAAATCCACCACCCTGCGCCTGCTCACGACCCTGCTCCCGCCCACCTCCGGCACCGCCGTCGTCGCCGGCCACGACGTGACCCGCGACCCGGCCGGCGTACGCTCCCGCATCGGCTACGTCGGCCAGAAGAACAGCGCCGGCGAGAACTTCCGCGTCCGCGACGAGCTCGTCACCCAGGGCCGCTGCTACGGCATGACCGTCGCGGACGCCGCCCGGCGCGCCGACGAGCTGCTGCGCCTGCTCGACCTCGAACCCCTGGCCGACCGCAAACCGGGCACGCTCTCCGGCGGCCAGCGCCGCCGCCTGGACATCGCGCTCGGCCTCGTCCACCGCCCCGACCTGCTCTTCCTCGACGAACCCTCGACCGGGCTCGACCCGAAGAGCCGTGCCGAGATCTGGCGGCACATCCTGCGCCTGCGCGACACGTACGGCACCACGCTCTTCCTCACCACCCACTACCTGGAGGAGGCCGACAGCGTGGCCGAACGGGTGATGATCATCGACGGCGGCCGGATCATCGCCGACGGCACGGCCGAGCAGCTCAAGAACGACCTGGCCGGCGACTCGATCACGATCACCACGGCCACCGGGCAGGACGCGGCCAGAGCCGCCGGCCTGCTGGACGGCGTCGCCGAGGGCACCGCCGTGCGCCTGCGCGTGGCGAACGCGCCCGCCGCGCTCCCCGAAACCCTGCGGGCCCTGGACGGCGCCGGCGTCAAGGTGACCGCCGCCGAGACCGCCCGACCGACCCTCGACGACGTGTTCCTCGCACTCACTGGGAGAAGCCTCACCGATGACGACGTTCCCGCGTGACACCGCCACCGTCTTCGCCCGCGAGTTCAGGCCGGTCCTGCGCGAGCCGGTCGGGCTGCTGTTCGAGATGGGGCAGCCGCTGCTGTTCCTGTTCCTGTTCGGCTCGCTGCTGGACGGCGCGGTTGGCGCGTCCTGGCAGTGGTTCGTGCCGGGCATCCTCGTCATGATGTGCCTGACCGGCCCGATGGGCGCCGGTTACACGCTGCTGGTGGAGCTGATCGGCGGCTCGATGGAGCGCATGCTGGTCACGCCGCTGAACCGGACGGCGCTGCTGGTGGGCAGGACGCTGAAGGAGATGGCCGTCCTGCTGGCCCAGGCCGTGCTGATCATCGTGCTGGCCGTGCCGCTGGGCTTCGAGCCGCACCCGGCCGGCGTGCTCGCGGGGCTGGCGCAGCTCGTCGTCCTCGGGGTGGGGCTGGGGGCGTTCTCGCTCGTCCTCGCCGTCAAGTCGGCCCCCGGCGGCACCCTGTTCTACGTCGTGAGCCAGTCGATCCTGTTCCCGCTGCTGCTCCTGTCGGGCGTGCTGCTCCCCATGGACACCGCTCCCGGCTGGCTGCGCGTCGTCGGCACGGCGAACCCGGTCACCTACGTCGTCGACGCCCAGCGTGCCCTGTTCTCCGGCGACCTCACCCACCCCTCGGTCCTGTACGGCACCGCGTCCGCCTGCCTGATCGCCGCCCTCGGCCTGTACGCCGGCAACCGCGCCATCCGCAAGGGCGTGTGAAATGGAGGCATGACTGAAGTGGTGGCCTCCTGCACCGTCCCGTGGATCCCCGTCGAGCACCGCCTCGACATGATCCTCTCCTCCGCCCTCCCGCCCGCCGACCGGACGACCTCGGCGTTCGCGTTCGTCTCCGACGACACCGGCAGGACCCTGCTGACGTGCGTGGACGTACGCGGCTGGGACGTGCCGGGCGGCCACGTGGAGCCCGGCGAGAGCGCGACCGAGGCCGCCGCGCGCGAGCTCCAGGAGGAGACCGGCCTCCTCCTGGAGCCGTCCGCGCTGTCGGTCTTCGCCTGGCAGCGCGTCGAGCTGCTGGGCCCGGCCCCGGCCGGGTACCGCTACGGGTCGCTGTCGTACATGGCGATGTTCCGCGCGCGGCTGGCCGGGCCGGGCGGCGTGACCAGCCCGCCCGCGGGCTCGGAGAGCACGGCCGCCGAGTGGCTGTCCCGCGCCAGGATCAGGGAGCTGTGCGCGGGCCGCACGTGGCTGCCGCTGCTGGAGCGGGTCTAGTCGGTGTGCGACCGGTCGAGGTCGGAGCTGCGGTAGAAGCTTTCGGGAATGCTGGCCAAGGTGGAGAGGTGCACCTGGGGTCCCAGGCCGTACAACTTCTGGAAGCTCATGATCAGCGGGCGCCAGGCGTCGGGGTCGATGTGGTCGTCGGCGTCCTTCGCGCGGATCTCCTCGTGCGCCCAGACCCGCCGCACCCGCACCTCGAACGCCAGCACCCCGCCGTCGTCGCCGACCGGGTGCGTACGCTCCACCACGACCTCCATGCTGACCGGGCACTCGGCCACCCTCGGCGGCGCCACCGTCTCCGAGTCGACGGGGGTCAGCCCGGCGCGCCGGAACTTGTCCGGCACGTACCGGTAACCGCGCTCCCGCTTCCGTTCGGGCACCGGGTCGGACCCGGTCGTCAGCGCGAGCCGGTCCACCGCCGGGGCGAGGGCGTCGGAGGGCAGGTTGAGCACGGCCTCGCCGGTCCGCACCATGTTCTGGGCCGTCTTCGACCGCGCGCCGAGCCCCAGCATGCCGCGCCAGCCCAGCCAGAAGGCCGACGACATGGGGGCGAGGTTCGGGGTGCCGTCCTCGTTCAGGGTGGAGATCAGGACGACGGGTGTGCCGAAGTAAAGGATGTTGGGCTCAATACGGACCTGCTGGTCCACGACAGTGGTCATGCGTTCCAGCGTCGTGCCTGACCACGGCCGGACGCTGGCGGCCTTCGGACCTGGCGTCGGCGGTCAGCCGCGCGGCAGGAGCCTGATCGTGGCCGCCCTGGCCTTCGGGCTGACGATCGTGTCCACGATGCTCTCGGAGTAGTGGCGGTACTTGGTGCGGTAGTCGGCGTCGATCTTGTCGGCGAGCTCCGGGTCGGCCTCGGCGAACGTGACGTCCTTCGCGACGCCGCCCGCCTCGACGCGGCCCTCGTGCCGTTCCTGGGCGCGGCGGAACCAGACGCCTTCGGGGCCGTTCACGGCGCGGACGTACAGGTCGTCGCCGTGGCGGACGACCCAGATCGTGACCGGGTCGCGCAGGCCGCCGTCGCCGCGCACGGAGGCGATGCGCAGCTCGTCGGCCGCCGCGATCGTGTCGAGTTCGTCGTCCGTCCAGGTGGTCATGCGGACGGACGTACCCGGCGATCGTCGATGCCGCGCGATGTTCCTCGTCCACAGTTGGTAAACCCTGGCGCGGGGCGCGTACCTGACAGATGCTTCGGGGATGGGTGACACACTGCTCTCCTACGCGTCCGGCGTCTCCTCCACGCCCCTGCTGGGCGAGACCATCGGGGAGAACCTGGAGCGGACCGCGGCCCGCCACCCCCTGCGGGAGGCGCTGGTCGAGGTGGCGACCGGCCGGCGCTGGACGTACGCCGAGTTCGACGCCGAGGTCGACGACGTGGCGCTCGGGCTCCTCGCGAGGGGCGTCGCCAAGGGCGACCGCGTCGGCATCTGGGCCCCGAACTGCGCGGAATGGGTGTTCACGCAGTACGCCACCGCCAAGATCGGCGCGATCCTGGTCAACATCAACCCCGCCTACCGCGGCCACGAGCTCGACTACGTGGTCCGCCAGTCGGGCCTGTGCCTCCTGGTCAGCGCCGTCGAGCACAAGGGCGGCGACTACCGCGCGATGCTCACCGAGATCGGCTTCGACCAGGTGGTGTTCATCGGCGAGCCCGGCTGGGACGAGCTGGTCGAGTCCGGCCGCCGCGCCGACCGGCCCGCGCTCCGCGAACGGGCCGCCACGCTCTCCTTCGACGACCCGATCAACATCCAGTACACCTCGGGCACGACCGGCTTCCCCAAGGGCGCGACGCTGTCGCACCACAACATCCTCAACAACGGCTCCTTCGTCGCCGAGGGCGTCGGCTACACCGAGGCCGACCGGGTGTGCCTGCCGGTGCCGCTCTACCACTGCTTCGGCATGGTCATGGGCAACCTGGCGGCCACGTCCCACGGCGCGTGCGTGGTGCTGCCCGCGCCCGGCTTCGACCCCGAGGCCACCCTGCGGGCCGTCCAGGAGGAGCGCTGCACCTCCCTGTACGGCGTCCCCACCATGTTCATCGCCGAGCTGGCCCTGGCCGGAAAGTACGACCTGTCGTCCCTGCGCACCGGCATCATGGCGGGCTCGCCGTGCCCGGTCGAGGTGATGAAGCGGGTGCTCGGCGAGATGCACATGAGCGAGGTGGCGATCTGCTACGGCATGACCGAGACGTCCCCGGTGTCCACGATGACCCGCCGCGACGACGGCCTGGCCCGGCGTACGGAGACGGTCGGCCAGGTCATGCCGCACCTGGAAGTGAAGATCGTGCACCCGGAGACCGGGCTCGCGGTCCCCCGGGGCGAGCCCGGCGAGCTGTGCACCCGCGGCTACTCGGTGATGCTCGGCTACTGGAACGAGCCCGGCAAGACCGCCGAGTCGATCGACGCCGCCCGCTGGATGCGCACCGGCGACCTCGCCACCATGGACGCCGACGGCTACGTCGCCATCGTGGGCCGGATCAAGGACATGGTCATCCGCGGCGGCGAGAACGTCTACCCGCGCGAGGTCGAGGAGTACCTGTACACCCATCCCGACGTCGCCGACGTCCAGGTGATCGGCGTACCGGACGAGAAGTACGGCGAGGAGCTGATGGCCTGGATCGTGCCGCGCCCCGGCGCCGGGCCGCTGACGGCCGAGACGATCAGGGAGTTCTGCGCGGGCCGCCTGGCCCACTTCAAGATCCCGCGCTACGTGCACCTGGTCGAGGGCTTCCCGATGACGGTCACCGGCAAGATCCGCAAGGTGGAGATGCGCGAACGGGCGGTCGCCCTGCTGGGCCTGGAGAATCCGCTTGGCCGTTGAGTTGAACTCAACTAACATTCTCATGTGGAGCAGTTGACCGAGCGCGCCGCCCTCACCCGGCGGCGCATCATCGAAGCCGCCGCCGCCGAGCTCGTCGAGACCGGCGACGTCGAGGTGGCGGCGGTCGCCCGCCGCGCCGGCACGAGCGTCGGCCTGCCCTACCGCTACTTCGGCACCCGCAGCGGCCTGATGAGCGCCCTGCTCGCCGACTTCTACGACCGGCTCGTGTCCGAGACCGTGCTCGGCCACGTCGACGGCCGCACCTGGCCCGACCGCTGGCGGGCCCAGATCACCCGCTGGGTCGACTGGGTGTACGAGGAGCCGCTCGCGCCCGTGGTCCTCGGCCGCATGGTCGGCGACGCTCAAGTGGCCGCCATGGAGGCCCGCTGCGCCCGGGAGGTCATCGCGCTCGGCGCCAAGCACATCGCCGCCGGGCAGGTCGAAGGCGCCGTGACCCGAGGTCGCGACCCCGAGCTCATCGCGGCGGGCGTGGTCGGTGGCATGCGGGCCATCCTCGCCATCCTCCTCGACCAGGACCCGCGCCCCGACCGCGCCGCCGTCCTCCGGGAAATCTTGGAATTCACCACCGACGCCCTCGGCGTCGACCGAGAGGACACGTCATGAGTGGGATGTGCGCGCATCGCGTCGGTCGGGAGGGCGCGTCATGAGCGGGATGTCCGAGCTGCATCGTGACGGTTTCCTCGTCCTGCGCGACCTGCTCGGACCGGCCGACCGCGACCGCATGCGCGCCGAGCTCGCGCCGCTGCTCGGGCCTGCGGGGCGGGATCCGTTCCGGTCGCGCCACGTCCGCCGCGCCTACGGGCTGCTGCACAACACCCGGGCCGTCGACCCCCTGATCGACCACCCGCGCGTGCTCGCGCTGGCCGACCGGCTGCTGCTGCCCAACTTCCTGCTGTCCCAGCTGGAGGTCGTCGAGGTGGGCCCCGGCGCGCCGGCCCGTTCACCGGGCCACGACGACCGGCACTATCCGCTGCCGCGTCCCCGTCCCGCCCTGTCGGTGGCCGCCGTGTGGGCGCTCGACGCGGGCAGCGCGCTCACGGTCTGGCCGGGCAGCCACCGCTGGGGCGACCGCCCGCCCGCCGCGCCGGGCGTGCCGCTCACGCTTCCCGCCGGCTGCTGCGCGCTCGTCCTCGGCACGCTCTGGCACGCCCGTCCGCCCCAGCCGGCCGCGCCCGGCCTGACGGTCACCGCCCACTACTGCGAGCCCTGGCTGCGCACCCGCGAGGCGTTCGCGCTCTCCCCGGGCAGGGAGGTCGCCCGCGAGCTCAGCGCCAGGGCCCGCCGCATGCTGGGCTACAGCGTCCACCCGCCCGACCTCGGGCTGGTCGACGGCATGCACCCCCACCGGCTCTTCGCCTGAGCGGACTCAGATCCTCGCGAGGTCGGGGATGCTCGCCAGGCCCGCCTGAAGCACCTCGTCGCTGGGGGCGTCGTCGGGCAGCAGGCCCTGCTGATACTTCTCGTACGCGGCCAGGTCGAAGTGACCGTGACCGGACAGCGCGATGAGGATCGCCTTCGACCGGCCCTCCTCGCGGCAGCGGATCGCCTCGTCGATCGCCGCCCGTACGGCGTGGGCCGACTCCGGAGCGGGCACGATGCCCTCCTCGCGGGCGAACAGCACCCCGGCCTCGAAGCAGTCGTTCTGCCGCAGCGCGACCGCCTCCATCAGCCCGTTCTCGACGGCCCTGCTGATCAGCGGCGAGATGTCGTGCGCCCGCAGCCCGCCCGCGTGCACGGGCGGCGGCACGAACTTGTGTCCCAGCGTGTGCATCCGCGACAGCGGCGTCATCCGGGCCGAGTCGGAGTGGTCGTAGGCGATCCTGCCCCTGGTCAGGGTCGGGCAGGCGACCGGTTCCGCGGCGACGAACCTGATGTCCCTGCCGCCCCGCAGCTTGTCGCGCAGGAACGGGAAGCAGATCCCGGCCAGGGTGCTGCCGCCGCCGCAGGGGCCGACCACGACGTCGGGGTAGTCGTCGGCGAGCGCCATCTGCTGGATGGCCTCCTGGCCGATGACGGTCTGGTGGGCGCACACGTGGTTCAGCGAGCTGCCGCGCGTGTACCCCAGCTCCGGATGGCCGAAGGCCACCTCCAGGGCCTCGGACTTGGCGATGCCGAGGCTGCCCGGGTGGTCGGGGTCGTCGGCCAGCACGGCCCGCCCGGCCTCGGTCAGCGGGCTGGGGCTGGAGGTGCAGACCGCGCCGTACGCCTCCATCAGCGCCCGCCGGTACGGCTTCTGCCGGTAGCTGACCCCGACCATGAAGACCTGCGCGCTCAGCCCGAACATGGCCGCGGCCGAGGCGATCGAGCTGCCCCACTGGCCCGCGCCCGTCTCCGTGACCAGCCCGATCTTGCCGACCTGCTTGTTGTAGTACGCCTGCGGCACCGCCGAGTTGGGCTTGAGGCTGCCGACCGGCGAGACGCCCTCGTACTTGTAGTAGATGCGGGCCGGGGTGTCGAGCGCGCGTTCCAGCCGGCGGGCCCGGTACATCGGGGTCGGGCGCCACTGCCGGTAGATGTCGCGGACCGGGCCGGGGATCTCGAACTCGGGCTCGTTGCTGAGCTCCTGGTCGACCAGCGGCTCGGCGATCGACCTGGCGAGCTCGGCCCGGCTGACCGGCTCCCCCGTCGCGGGGTCCAGGATGGGCGCCGCGCCACCGAAGTCCGCGGCGATGTTGAGCCAGGTGTGGGGAATGTCGTCTTCGGACAGGGTGAACTTGACGCGCTCGCTCAACGGAACCTCTCAGGGACTTCGGGGATCAAACGCTCGCCTCGGCTGTCAGCGAGCCCTTCACGGTCGAGTCGCGGCCGCCCAGCAGCCGCGGGTGCGACGTCCTGAACCCGTCGAGGACCAGCTCGTACGGGAAGTCGTCGAACTCGCCGTGCCAGTACAGGAACTCCATGTGCCGCCGCCCGTCCTCGTCGTACGGGTGGTAGACGCTGTCGGCGGTGCCGTCGAACTCCAGCGGCTTCAGCCGGTACAGCCGGCACAGGGTCTTGTTGAAGACCGGCGTGGCCTTCACCCAGCGGCCCTCCAGCTGGATCGTGACCATGCCGTGGAAGCGGAACACGTCGCCGCCGACCAGCTCCTTGAGCCGCTCGGAGGCCAGGTGGTTGCGGACGTCGGCGAACACCAGCCGGGCCGGGATGCCGAGCGAGCGGGCGGCGGCGGCGTACACGATCGACTTGTGCAGGCAGAAGCCGCTGCCCCGCGAGATGATCGCGCTGGCCCGCAGCCCGTCGGGGGACATGTCGACGTCGTAGACGTCGTACAGGATGGTGTCGCGCACCGCGTAGTAGAGGCGTACGGCCCGGTCGGTGGGGGTGGTGGCGCCGGCGGCGGCCTTGGCGGCGAACTCGCGCACCACGGGGTGGCCGGCGTCGAGGAACTCGGTCGAGGCCAGGTCAGGGGTCATGTCCGCTACTCCTTGAGCCCGAGCATGCGGGCGATACGGATCCGTTGCATCTCCGAGGTGCCGGAGTAGATGGTGCCGCCGATCGCGTCACGCAGGTCCTTCTCCAGCCCGGTCTCGGCCAGGTAGCCGCGCCCGCCGAAGATCTGCACGGCGGACAGCGCCGATTTGACGTTCGCCTCGCTGGTCAGCACCTTCGCGATGGCGATGTCGGTGGTGACGTCCCGGCCTTGGGTGAGCCCTTCCGCGGCGTCGTACAGCCAGCGCCTGGACGTCTCCACGGCGATCTTCATGTCCACGATCTGACCGGCGACCATCTGGTACGACCCGATCGGACGGCCGAACTGCCGCCGCCGCCCGGCGTGCTCGACGCAGCGGTCGAGCCGGTGCCGCATCGCCCCGACCTGCACGATGAAGGAGCACAGGATCTCCCACTGCATCACGTGGTCCAGCACCGCGAAGCCCATGCCGGGCCGGCCGAGGACGTTCCCGGCCGGGATCCGGCAGCCGCGGAAGGCCAGCTCGCCGAGCGGGGAGCCGCGCAGCCCCATCTTGGGCACGTCCGGGCCCGCCAGCACGCCCTCGGTGTCCCGCTCGACCAGGAAGGCGGTCAGCCCGAACGGGCCGAGGCCGGGGTCGGTCAGCGCGTACACCACGATCAGGTCGGCGACCGGGCCGTTCGTGACGAACACCTTGTCGCCGTCGAGGATCCAGTGGTCGCCGTCGGGCTTGGCGGTCATGCCCATGCCCAGCACGTCGGAGCCGCCCCCGGGGTCGGTGATCGCGTGCGCGGTGATCAGGGTCCCGTCGCAGACGCGCGGCAGGTAGCGGGCCTTGAGCTCGGCACTGCCGAACCGCTGCAGCGGGATCCCCGCGCTCACGATCTGGGTGCAGAGCGAGAAGCAGAGCCCGCCGTCGCGGCAGCCCTCGCCGAGGCCCTCCAGGACGTACATGGTGCTGAGCAGGTCGAGGCCGCGTCCGCCCCATTCGGTGTGGAACGGCAACCGCAGCAGCCCCGAGGCCCGCACCTGCTCCCATTTCCGCAGGGGCAGGCCGGCGTCCTGGTCGGCTTCGAGATGGCCGTCGCTCAGGACCTCGTACCAGTGCGCGAACTCGGCCCTGAGCTCGCGGTGCGTTTCGTTCCACTCGTACATGGGGGATCAGATCCGTCAGTAGTGGGAGAATTCTGCCTCTTGCAGGCGGTGGCGCTCGTCGCCCTGCAACGCCGGGGAGAAGACGCAGATCAGCCGCATGTCCTCGCCGGGCGACGCGATCAGGTGGTGGGGGTCGTTCTGGTCGAGGGCGTACATCGTGCCCGGCTCCAGGGTGTGCTGGCGGCCGTCGGCGTCGATCACCGCGCCCCGGCCGCTGATGCAGTAGCAGGC
>JABFVJ010000218.1 GCA_013362835.1 Nonomuraea sp.
GCCGAGCGGGGGCGGAGGCCGACCACGCCGCAGCAGGCGGCGGGCATGCGGACCGAGCCGCCGGTGTCGGTGCCGAGGCCGAACCTGGCGATCCCGGCCGCGAGCGCGGCCGCGGTGCCGCCGCTCGACCCTCCGGGGGTCAGGTGCGGGTGGCGCGGGTTGCCCACGTCGCCCCAGTGCGGGTTCTCGCTGGTCACGCCCCAGGCGAACTCGTGCTGGTTCGCCTTGCCGACCAGCAGCGCGCCGGCCCGGTCGAGCCGTTCGACGCAGGGGGCGTCGGCCAGGGCCGGTTCCGTGCCGTACAGGGCCGAGCCGCGGGTGGTGGGCAGGCCGGCGACGTCGATCATGTCCTTGACCACGTACGTCCAGCAGCGCAGCGGGCCGTCCGGCGTGCGGCGGGAGGTGTGCCTGAGCCGGTCGAGCACGGGCTCGGGCCCGGCCTCGATGAGGATGTTGAGCCCGCCGTGCAGGCGTACGGCCTCGGCGGCCCGGTCGATCGCGGCCTCGCGTTCCACGGTGCAAGAGCTCCTTAGCCTGGCGCGGATGATCCGGCACATGCTGGCAGACCGCCCGCGGCGGCGTCGAGAGGAGGCTCAGACGGACAGCAGGTCGAGCAGCGACCTCAGCCGGCCGCTCTCACGGTCGGGGTGGACCAGCGTGAAGATGCTGCGGCTGATGTTCAGCCACGGCACGTCGACGACCACGACGTCCTGGTCATGGCCGCGCAGCGCGAGGTCGGGGATGAGGGCCGCGCCGAGTCCCGCGCCGATCAGCGAGAGGGTGATCTTGAAGTCGTCGGAGTGGCAGACCACGCGCGGGTGCAGGCTCCAGTGGGCGAACAGCGCCTCGAAGAGCGAGGCGTCGCTGCTGGCCGGGTGGTGCATGATCCACGGCAGGTCGACGAGCTGCTCGGCCCGGTACGGCGAAAGGTCGGGCCAGACGCGGGGCAGGACGAGCTTGTAGGGGTCCTCGGCGATCCACCGCCTCGACAGCACCGACGGCCACGACAGCCCGGTGTTGCCCACCTGGTAGACGACCGCGGCGTCCATCTCGCCGCCGGTGCCGAGCCGCGCGACGAGCTGCGAGGACTCGGCGACCGACAGCCGGATCCCGGCCCGGTCCTCCGGTTCCATCCGCCCCAGCACCCCGGCCAGGACGTCGGTGAAGCTGGGGAACAGCCCGAGGCGGATCTGCGGCGCGCTGTTCCTGTGCACCGCCTGGGCGGTGGCCACCATGCGCTCGATGTCGGCGAGCACGGTCTCCGCCTGCCTGGCCAGCACCTCGGCGGCGCCGGTCGGCAGCACGCTGTGGGCGAAGCGCTCGAACAGCCGCACGCCGGTCTCGCGCTCCAGCGCGGCCATCTGCTGGGAGACGGCCGAGGAGGTGTAGCCGAGCCGGTTGGCGGCCGCGGCGAACGACCCCAGCCGGACGACCTCACGCAGTGTGCGCAGGTGATCGGGCTTCAGCATAAGCGTTCCTTGCTCTCAGCGGCGCTAAATGTCGTCTTTATAGCGCTTCCTACTTCTTTTCACCACTTCTACAGTGAGCCGAACCACCCCACCCGAACCCCTGAGAGTCCCATGAGCATTCGTGTCTATCGCAACGCCTCCATCCGCACCGGCGCGGGCGGCACCCCCGCCGCCCAGGCCATGGCCGTGGACGGCGAGCTGATCGTCGCCGTCGGAGCCGAGTCCGAGGTGCGCGAGGCGGCGGGCCCGGGAGCCGAGCTGGTGGACCTCGACGGCGCCGCCGTCCTGCCCGGCTTCTACGACGCCCACATCCACACCGCCCAGTACGCCCACAGCCTCGGCGCGGTCGACCTGCGCGACGTACGCTCCCTGGACGAGGCGCTGGCCACGGTCGCCGAGCACGCCGCGCGGCTGCGGCCGGGAGCGTGGCTGTTCGGCGGCCGGTGGAACAGCAACATCTGGGACCCGCCCGCCCAGCCCGACCGCCGCGCGCTCGACTCGGTCTGCCCCGAGTTGCCCGTCGCGCTGCCCAACGTCGACGGCCACACCGTCTGGGCCAACTCCGCCGCCCTGCGCCTGGCCGGGATCGACGCCTCGACGCCCGACCCGGTGGGCGGCGAGATCGTCAGGGACGCGTACGGGGAGCCGACCGGCATCCTGCGCGAGGCGGCGTCGTACCCGCTGCGCGCCCTCATGGTCTCCGGCGACCTGCGCGACCGGCTGCGCGCCGGCCAGGAGGAGCTGCTGGCGTTCGGCCTGACCAGCGTGCACGACATCGACGGCGAGGACTGCCGGGCCGCCTACCTGGAGCTGCGCGACGCCGGCGAGCTGAAGATCCGCGTGCACAAGGCCATCCCCATGGCCCACCTGGAGGCCGCCGTCGCCGAGGGCCGCCGCACCGGCCAGGGCGACGACTGGTTCCGCACCGGCCCGGTCAAGGTCTTCAGCGACGGCGCGCTCGGCTCGCACACCTGCCACATGCACGAGTCGTTCGCCGGCGAGCAGGGCAACACCGGCATCGCGGTCACCCCGTACGACGACCTCGTACGGATCTTCGGCACCGCGGCGGCGGCCGGCATCGCGGTCGCCACGCACGCCATCGGCGACCGCGCCAACCGGCTGGTCCTCGACGCCTACGAGGCGATCGGCGCCACCCCCGGCCTGCGGCACCGCATCGAGCACGCCCAGCACCTGCGCCCGGCCGACCTGACCAGGATGGCCAGGCTCGGCGTCGTCGCCTCGATGCAGCCGGTGCACTGCACCACCGACATCACCCTGGTCGACTCGCTGCTCACCGGCCACGACCTGGCCTCCTACGCCTGGCGCGGCATGCTGAACGCCGGGGTCGCCCTGGCCTTCGGCTCCGACGCGCCGGTCGAGAGCCCCGACCCGTTCGCCGCCCTGTACGCCGCGGTCACCCGTACCAGGCAGGACGGCACCCCCGCCGGCGGCTGGCAGCCCGAGCAGCGGCTGAGCATGGCCGAGGCGATCACCGCGCACACCCTGGGCGCCGCGTACGCGGCCGGCGAGCAGGACCGCAAGGGCGTGCTCGCGCCCGGCATGCTCGCCGACTTCATCGCCGTGGACACCGACCCGTACCTGGAGCCGGCGGAGTCCGTGCTGCGCACCCAGGTCCTCACCACCGTGGTCGGCGGCGACGTCCGCTGGCAGCGATCCTGAAGGAGCACCCCCCGTGAAGATCCGCACCATCACCGTCCTGGCCGCCGGCGCCCTGCTCGCCGCCACCTCGGCCTGCGGCGCCCAGTCCCTGGACGGCGGCGAGCCCGCCCCCTCCGGAGCCGCCCCCGCGGCGGTCACGCTCGACCAGGCCCCCGCCGAGGAGAAGGCCGCCGACGTGATCAACGCCATCACCCCCGACCAGGCCGTGGCCGCCAAGGCGCCCGCGCGGCTGAAGACCGAGGGGCTGAAGGTCGTCTCGTCCATCGGCTACCCGCCCATGGAGCTGTACGCGAGCGACGGCAAGACGCCGATCGGCTTCGACCCGGCGCTCGCCAGGGCCATCGCCAGGAAGCTCGGCGCCAAGATCACCATCACCGACGAGGAGTTCAACTCCCAGATCCCCGGCGTGCTCACCGGCCGCTACGACTTCGTCATCTCCTCCATGAGCGACACGCCCGAGCGGCAGAAGCAGGTGACGTTCGTCGACTACGTGCAGGCCGGCGCCGGCATGATCGTCAAGAAGGGCAACCCGGCCGGCATCGCCGCCCCGGCCGACCTGTGCGGCAAGACGGTCTCCGTCGTCGACAACGGCTCGTCGATGGAGCTGGCCGAGAGCTACGACGCCGACTGCGAGAAGTCCGGCAAGCCCGCCGTGAACGTGCTGAAGTTCCCCGGCGACCAGGAGGCCCTGATCCAGGTCACCGGCGGCCGGGCGCAGGCCAGCATCACCGACTACGTGGTCGCCGCCGAGAAGGCCGCCGACCCCAAGCTCGCGGTCGAGGCCGTGGCCCTGGAGGGCACCGAGAGCCCGTGGGGCATCGGCATGAAGCCCGACGACAAGCAGCTCATCGACTCGGTGAAGGGCGCGCTGGACTCCCTCATCACGAGCGGTGAGTACGCCAAGCTGCTGCACGCGTGGAACCTGGACAAGCTGGCCGTCCAGTCCGCGGTGATCAACGGCGGTAAGTGACCATGCGCACGGAACCCTTCACCGGGCCGTCCGGCGAGCGCATCCCGGTCGCGCGGACGCGGCACTGGGGCCGCCTGCTGGGCGCGGCCGTCGTGACCCTGATCGCCGGCTGGCTGGCGTACCTGGTCGTGGTGAACCCGCGCCTGGACTGGGGCAAGGTGGCCGGCTACCTGTTCAACGACCGGATCCTCGCCGGGGTCTGGGTCACCATCGAGATCTCGGTGCTGGCCACCGTGCTCGGGCTGGTGCTCGGCGTGGCGGTGGCGATCCTGCGGCTGTCGCACAACCCGGTGATGAGCGGGCTCGCCACGTTCTACATCTGGTTCTTCCGCGGCACGCCGGTGCTGGTGCAGCTCATCTTCTGGTACAACCTGGCGTTCCTGTTCCCCGAGCTGGTGCTCAAGATCCCGTTCACCATGATCGGCGTCAAGTGGGACACGAACGAGGTGATGACCGGTTTCACCGCCGCGATGCTGGGGCTCGGGCTGAACCTCGCCGCCTACTTCGCCGAGACCGTACGGGCCGGGATCCAGGCCGTCGACCACGGCCAGACCGAGGCGGCGTACGCGCTGGGCATGACGCCCGCCAAGCGCATGCGGGTGATCGTGCTGCCGCAGGCGCTGCGCATCATCATCCCGCCGACCGGCAACGAGTTCATCTCCATGCTGAAGACCACCTCGCTGGTCTACGTGGTCGCCGGGCACGACCTGATGACCAACGCCAGCCAGATCTACAAGGCCAACAACCTGATCATGGAGCTGCTCATCGTGGCGAGCCTGTGGTACATGCTCATGACGGCCGTCGCGACCTTCCTGCAGAGCCGGTTGGAGCGGCGTTTCGGCGCCGACGCCGTACGGCTGGTCAGGGGCGGCGGCCTCGCGGCCCGCATCCTGCCCAAGGCGGCGGCGTGAGCCCGGTCGTGCACGCCACGGGCGTGCGCATGAGCTACGGCGACACGCAGGTGCTCAACGGCGTCGACTTCGCCGTCGCGCCCGGCGAGGTGAGCTGCGTGATCGGCCCGTCGGGGTCGGGCAAGTCCACCTTCCTGCGCTGCGTCAACGGCCTCGAACCGGTGCTCGGCGGCAGCCTGCGGGTGCTCGGCGAGGAGGTCGGCCACAGCCTGCGCGAGGGCCGCTACCGGCCCTGGACGCCGAAGGAGTTCGCCGCCTTCCGCCGCAGGATCGGCATGGTGTTCCAGCGTTTCAACCTGTTCGCCCACCAGAGCGCCCTGGAGAACGTGGCCTGCGCCCCCGTCCACGTCCTCGGGACGCCGGCCGAGCGGGCCAGGGCGACGGCGCTGGAGCACCTGGAGCGGGTGGGCCTCGCCGCGCACGCGCACAAGCGGCCCCACCAGCTCTCCGGCGGCCAGCAGCAGCGGGTGGCCATCGCCAGGGCGCTCGCGATGAGCCCCGAGCTGATGCTGTTCGACGAGCCCACGTCGGCCCTGGACCCCGAGCTGGTGGACGAGGTGCTGGAGGTCATGCGCGCCCTGGCCGCCGACGGCATGACGATGGTCGTGGTCACCCACGAGATCGCCTTCGCCAGGGAGGTCGGCGACCGGCTGGCCTTCTTCGCCGACGGGGTCGTGGTCGAGAGCGGGCCGCCCGCCGAGCTGCTGGCCAACCCCGGCCACGAGCGCACCAGGGCGTTCCTGTCCAGCGTCCTGAGCCAGGACGGCCGCTGACGGGTTTCCGGGGGAACGGGGCAAGTTTTGCCGCCGCTTTCCCCGGAAATCCGGCCCGCCGCGGGGCCGCCGTACGAATCTGGCCATGACATGTTCCCGCCCTGAACGGCAGGTTCCCATGGTCGGACGATCTCTCGTGATGCTGATCCCGCTCGTCCTGTCGCAGGTCGCCGTGCTCGCGCCCGCGGCGCACGCGGTGACGCTGGAGCAGAAGCTCACGGCGCTGGCCGGGTTCACCCAGCCCACCGCCGAGAGCGCCGCCTCCTGGCAGGCGGCCTGGGGGGACCGGGGGTCGTGGGCCGACTACGCCTTCGACTGGTCCAGCGACGGGTGTTCGAGCAGCCCGGACCGTCCGCTCGGCTTCGACTTCCGGATGCCGTGCGGGCGGCACGACTTCGGCTACCGCAACTTCAAGGCCGTGAACGAGTTCGCGGCGAACAAGGAGCACGTCGACGACGCGCTCTACTACGACCTGAAGCAGGTCTGCGAGCGGGCCGGGAGGCTGTCCAGGCCGACCTGTCTCGGCCTGGCCTGGACGTATTATCGCGCGGTCCGGCGGTTCGGCGCCCTGGTCGTCACCGGCGAGCAGATCAGGGACGTACGGAAGGCTCCTGCGGGAGCAGCGCCGAGCTGAGCCCGCACACGGCGGTGACCAGGTGGTCGCCCAGCGCGCGCCACGACCGCTCGGCGGTGGCCGCGGGGGTGCGGCCGGCGGCCAGGTCGGCCTCCAGCTCGGCGCTCATGTGCACGACGAGCAGGCGGACCATGGCCGCGTGCCGTTCGGACAGGACGGGGTCGCGGTCGCGCGCCGGCGGTGGCCGCAGGCGTTCCAGGCGGCGGAACGAGGGCGTGGTCAGGGTCGCCCGGGCCGCGCGCTCGCGCAGGGACGGCTCCACGACCGCCTGGGCGAGGAACCGCCCGTACCAGGACGGGGTGCCCAGCTCGATGTGATGCTCGACGCTCGGCGCGATGGCACAGGTGATCCAGTCGTGTGACGTCACCTCCTCCCGCCCCTCCAGCGCGGCCACCATCGGCAGGCGGTGCACGTCGACGGCGGCCGCGTGGCGGGACAGGATCGCCTGGATCAGCTCGTCACGGGTGCTGAAGTGGTATTGCACGGCGGACTTGTTACGCTGGCCCGCCGCCTCGCGGATCATCCTGATGGACACGTTCGCGAAGCCGTGCTCGGCGTAGAGCCGCTCCGCGGTGCGCATGATCGTGTCCTTGGCGCCCGCCGAACGGGAGGAACGCGTGACGATCGCCGTGCTGACGTCCATGACCTGGTCCCTGGAGCTCAGCAGGTCACCACGTGACCCACACGTCCTGGAGGCCGCCCGTCATCGCGCCCGTGCGCGGGCGCAGGTCCTCCGGCGCGTCGCGCAGGCGCAGGCCGGGCAGCCGCCGGGTCAGCGTGTCGAGCACGACCTGGAGCTCTAGCCGCGCCAGGGGCTGGCCGAGGCAGTAGTGGGGCCCCGCGCCGAACGTGAGGTGCTGGGCGTTGTTCTCCCGGCGCGGGTCGAACCGGTCGGGGTCGGGGAACTTGGACGGGTCGCGGTTGGCGGCCGTGATGATGGGGATCAGCGTGCTGCCCGCGGGCACGGTGACCTCGCCGAGCTCGACGTCCTCGGTGATGAACCTGGGCACGCCGCCGATGGCCGACAGCGTGCAGTCCATGCGCAGCACCTCCTCGACCGTGCCGGGGACGAGCTCCGGGTCGTCGATCACGGCCTCGTAGCGCGGCCGGTCGGAGACCAGCATGGCCACCATGATCGCGATCATGTTCGAGGTGGTCTCGTGGCCGGCCAGCAGCAGCCCGCGCACGGTGGCGATGAGCTCGGCCTGGCTGAGCCTGCCGTCCTCGGCGTCGGTGATCTGCGTCAGCTCGCTGAGCAGGTCGTCGCCGGGGTCGGCGCGATTGCGGTCGACGAGATCCGACACGTACGCGTTGAACTCCCGGTACGCCTGGTCGACCTCCTCCTGGGTGTTGGCCGTCAGCGTCAGCATCGTGCGCGACCAGTGGGCGAACTTGTCCTGGTCGGTGCTCGGCGCGCCGACCAGCGCGCAGATGACCCGGACCGGGAGCGGCAGCGCGAGCCCGGCCGACAGGTTGCCCGGCGAGCCCTTGGCCAGCATGGAGTCGAGGAGGTCGTCGGCCATGGCCTGGACCCTGGGCCGCCACGTCTCCATCTTCCGGGCGGTGAACCAGCGGCTCAGCAGCCGCCGCCACCGCATGTGGCCCTGGCCCTCGTTGATGTCGGAGGCGCCGTCCCTGCGGCGGTTGAACAGGCCGCCGTCCTCGGTGGTGGACAGGCGCGCGGCGCCCGGCCTGGCGAGGTTGCGGCTGAAGCGCGGGTCGGCCATCACCGCGCGCGCGTCGTCGTACCTGGTCACCAGGGCCGCGACGTCGCCGCTCGGCAGGCGTACGTGCGCCACCGGGCACGTGTCCCGCAGGTCGGCGAGCTGCGGGGGCGGCTCCAGGGCCGTGGGGCGGTCGAAGGGGAACTCGGGGATCGCGTCAGCAGTCATCCGTCCTCCAGCTTTGAAAGCCCGACCCTGGCAACATAAGTCGATCGCCTTAACAAGGCAATCACCGCCGAGACTTTCGCACATGCCCGGGAGACTGCCGGCCATGGCCGGTCCGCCGCGACGTCGTGTTGACTGGGGGCCGCCGCCCGGCGATCGAGCCGGTCGGGACGACAGAGGGGACAGGATTGATGACGGTTCTGCGCGCGGTCGCGCTCATCGCGGCGACCATGACGACCGGGCTGGTGGCCGGGGTGTTCGGGCTCTACGCGCACACCATCATGCGCGGCCTGTCCCGTACGGACGACCGCACGTTCGTCGGCGCCTTCCAGGCGATGGACCGGGCGATCATCAACCCCTGGTTCATGATCACCTTCATGGGGGCGCTGCTGTTCACGGGCCTCGCCGGGCTGCTCCACCTCGGGGCGGACATGCGCTCGGTCCTGCCCTGGCTGATCGCCGCGTTCGTCCTGTACCTGATCGCCCTCGTCCTGACGATCGCGGTGAACGTGCCGCTCAACGACGCGCTCAAGGCGGCCGGCGACCCCGACACGATCGCGGACCTCGCGGCCGTACGCGCCCAGTTCAACGAGGCCAGGTGGGTCGCCTTCAACCTGGTGCGGACGATCGCCGCCACCGTGGCGTTCGCCTGCCTGTGCTGGTCGCTCATCGCGAGCGGCAACGCCTCCTGACCGGAACCGGGGGCGGATGCCCTCGCGGTCGGCGGTGAGCTCATGGCCGGGAGGCGGCTCACGCCTGGGTCCCGGTCATCCGCTCCGCCACGGCTCGCTCCCGGCCGCCGAACGGGACCCCCACCTTTTCGTGACAGTCGCGCGTGGCCATTCCTCCGTAGTGTCCCAACCAGCGATCCCGCCTTACGTGAGGAATGACCGGCATGCCCGACGAAGCGGTACGACGCGTTTTCCAGGCAGTGGACACGTTCGACCCCGAGGAAATGGCGCCGTTGCTGGCCGAGGACGCCACGATGGTGTTCGGCAACGCCGAGCCGATGGCCGGACGGGAGGCCATCACCGCGGGGCTGCGGGCGTTCTACGCCACCATCGGCGGCCTGCGGCACCGGATCGTCCGGACCTGGCACGCCGGGGCCGACACCATCGCCGAGACCGAGGTGACCTACCGGCGGCTCGACGGCAAGGACGTCACCGCCGCGGCCGTGTCGATCTGGCACACGCGCGACGACGGCCTGATCTCCGACTACCGCATCTTCGTGGACCTGGCGCCCGTCTACACCGATTAGGCCCCGGCGAAATCAGGCCCGGCGAATCAGCCCGGTGAAATTTTCACCGGGCCCGCCGGATTAGGGACGGGCCTGGATTCCGCACTGTCCAGGTGGCGGCGTTCACGTGCGTGTGCCGGGTGCCGTTTATCGTTCAGCCGGAATCACCGCCGTGGACGGACGACTGGACCGGCCGATGATTTCCTCCCAATAATCGCCGAGCGTCCCTTCCTCTCCCCGAAAGACGAGGTGCGACTTGGCAGCACGTTCCAGCGTCAAGAGGTCGTTGGCCATCGCCCTGGCGGCGCTCGCCACCGCGCTCCTGCCGCTCACCCCCGCGCACGCGGCGTACGGGCCGGACCAGCCGGTCGCCATCCAGCTGAACGCCACGGACCCGACCAACACCGGGCTGGCCCGCCTGGAGGGCACGGTGGCGTTCGACGACGGGAACACGATGTTCCGGTACTCGTTGCGGCTGTGCTGGCTGCACGCCTACCCCGCGCCGCAGGCCCGCGTGGTCATCAACGGCACGACCGTGCACTCGCCCGTCTACACCGGCACGACGTACACGCCGGGCTGCCAGCAGACGTACCTGTACGCGGCGGAGGTGAACCACGGCGCCGTGGTGGGCAACGTGCGCTTCGAGGTGACCGGCGGCTGGTTCTACCCGGGCAACCAGTACAACATGCGTACCAAGTCGTACACCTACGACAATCCGTACAACTAGCTCAGTCCGTGGGCTCGGCGTCAGGGGGGACGTCCTCCGCCTCGGCCGCCTCGCGCCGCTCGTCCTCGATCTTCTGTTCGGGGTCGGGCGGCGGCTCGACCGGCTCGGCCGGGATCGGGCGGCGGGTCTCCCTGACGCTCACTCCCGCACGTTCCGCGACGGTGTCGCTCTCCCCGTTGACCTGACCGACCGCCGCCGGCAACTGTTCGCCCTGTCCGTTCATGACCGGCCACTGCCCCCGGCTTGACGTCCGAATCACCACGCGCCGCCCGCCTGCTGCCGGGTCGGCGCGTTGAGCCGGTTGAACAGGTTGGTGACGGCGATGTTGAGCAGCAGCGCGGCGAGCTCCTTCTGGTCGAAGTACGTGGCGGCCAGGTCCCAGATCTCGTCGGGCACCGCGTCGGGGCGGTCGGCGAGCCGGGTGACGGCCTCGGTCAGGGTCAGCGCGGCACGTTCCTCGTCGCTGAACCAGTGCGTCTCCCGCCAGGCGACGACGGCGTGCGCCTGCTCGTCGGTGACGCCGTTCCGGCGGAGCTGGTGGACGCCCCCGGCCACGCACGGGCCGCAGCCGTTGATCTGGCTGGCCCGCAGGTGCGTCAGCGCCAGCAGCCTGGCGTCGAGCCCGGCGCCCGCGATGGCCTCGTTGAGCGCCATCAGCGCCCGCATGGCGTCGGGGATCAGGGTGGCCGGGTTGGGCATGCGCTCGGTCCGCATCGTTGTCCTCCAGGTCGTGGTGTTATGGCGGCCATCTGACCACCGGGGCGTCCTGGTTCGCCTGGTCCGTGGGACAGCGTGGGACACCCGGAACGCGTACGAGCTGCGGTGACACCCCTCTGTTCCGCTCCACCGGCCTGGGACGGGTACCGTTTGCGGGTGCCGAGCGGACCTGAGAACCTGATCGCCCACCTCACCCGGATCAAGGAGCTGAGCGGGCTCAGCGTGCGCGCCCTGGCCCGTCAGTCGGGCCTCAGCAGTTCCTCGCTGTCGCGCTACCTGACCGGTCAGCTCGTACCGCCGTGGGAGGCCGTCGTCGCGCTGTGCCGGGTCGTGGGGCGCGACCCCCGTCCGCTGCGGCCGGTGTGGGCCGAGGCGTCCAAGGCGGGCGCGGCGCCCGCCCCGCGCAGGAACGACCTCCCCGCCGACCTCGCCGACTTCACCGGGCGCGAGCCCGAGTCCGCGCTGGTCGAGGAGCTGCTGCGCGAGGCGGGCGCGGTCGCGATCGACGGCATGGCGGGCGTCGGGAAGACCAGCCTCGCCGTGCACGTGGCCCACCGGCTCGCGCCGTCCTTCCCCGACGGCGGGCTCTACCTCGACCTGCGCGGCTTCACGCCCGGCCAGGAGCCGCTGGAGCCGTCCGCCGCGCTCGGCCGGCTGCTGGGCGCCCTCGGGGTCGCGCACCCCCCGCCCGACACGGCCGAACGCGCCGCGCTCTGGCGCTCGGAGCTGTCCCGGCGCCGGGCGCTCGTCGTGCTCGACAACGCGGTCGACGCCGAGCACGTACGCCCGCTCCTTCCCGGCGCGGGCAGGTCGGCGGTGCTGGTCACCAGCCGCAACCGGCTGGTGAGCCTCGACGGGGTGCCGCCGGTGTCGCTGGAGGCGCTGCCCCCGGCGGACGCGGCCTCGCTCTTCGGCCGGGCGGCCGGGGTCGACCTGGCCGAGGAGGAGGCGGTCGCCCAGGTGCTGCGGCAGTGCGGCGGCCTGCCGCTGGCGTTGCGGATGGCGGGCGCGCGGCTGCGCCACCGTCCCGGCTGGACGGTGGCGGTGCTGGCCGAACGGCTGCGTGACAACGCCGGCCGCTTCGACTCGGTGTTCGGCATGTCGCTGCACCAGCTCGACGCGGCCCAGCGGCGGGTGTTCCGGCTGCTCGGCGTGCTGCCCGGCGCCGACTTCGACGCGCCCGCGGCGGCCGCGCTCGCCGACATGACGCCGGCCCGCGTCACGTCGGTGCTGGAGGAGCTGGTGGACGCCCACCTCGTCCAGGAGCCCTCTCCCGGGCGGTTCCGCATGCACGACCTGATCCGGCGGTACGCGGCCGACCTCGCCGCCGACGAGGAGCCGCAGGCCGACGCCGCCGTACGCCGGGTGCTGGGCCACTACCTGGACCAGGCGGCCGCCCACGACCGGGCGCTGCCCCTCGGCAAGGAGGGCCCGGAGGGCGATCCGGCCAAGGCCATGGCCTGGTTCGACACCGAGTACGCCAACCTGGTCGCCTGCTTCGACACCGCCGTACGGCTCGGCGTCGACGAGGTGGCGGCCGGGCTGCCGCAGGCCATGCGCGTCTGGTTCTTCCGCCATCGCGGCACCGACGACC
>JABFVJ010000189.1 GCA_013362835.1 Nonomuraea sp.
TCCTCTTCGGGACCCTTGGCGAAGGACGCCTCGACCTTGTCGACCTCGTCGGTGCGCATCATCACGTGCACCAGGTCGCCCTCCTGAAGCACCGTCTGCGAGCTGGGCAGGATCGCCTCACCGAGGCGGGTCAGGAACGCCACGCGGACGCCCGTCTCCTCCTGAAGCCTGCTGATCTTGTGGCCGACCCAGGCGGCGGAGGCGTGCACCTCGGCGAGCTGGACGCCCCCGGTGGGGTCGCGCCACAGCGGCTCGGCGCCCGAGGGGAGCAGCCGGCGGAGCATCTGGTCGGCGGTCCAGCGGACCGTGGCGACCGTCGGGATGCCCAGGCGCTGGTAGACCTCGGCGCGGCGCGGGTCGTAGATACGGGCCGCGACGTTCTCGATGCCGAACATCTCGCGGGCCACGCGGGCGGCGATGATGTTCGAGTTGTCACCGCTGGAGACGGCGGCGAACGCGCCCGCCTCCTCGATGCCGGCCTCGCGCAGGGTGTCCTGGTCGAAGCCGACGCCGGTGACCCGGCGGCCGCCGAATCCCGAGCCCAGTCGACGGAAGGCGGTGGGGTCCTGGTCGATCACGGCGACCGTGTGCCCCTGTTGCTCCAGGGTCTGGGCGAGAGCGGAACCCACTCGCCCGCAGCCCATGATGACGATGTGCACGACCGTCCTTCCGAATGACAAGTGTCAAGAGTCGTTGACTTGGCCTTAACAGGGTCTCAGACCGGCCACCAAGCTACACACGCGCGGTCCGTGCGGGGCACCCCTGTGCAGGGCCCGGGGCGATCAGCGGCGGCTGATGCTGCGCAGGCTCACAAGAGTCAGGATTCCGAGGCCGAGAAGAGCGGCGGCGGCGCCGATCAGCTCCGCGCTGGCATGCATGGGACCTCCGGGGGCGGTGCGGGCGGGGGGTCTTGTCATATAGGCATGAGGACGCGAACGGGTGCGGAATCCGTTGCCGGGCGGTTGGCCGATTTCACTCGGAGGGCAGATCGGGGCCGATGTGGGGTGGCGGGTGGTTGCGCACCCGTTCGAACGCTTAGGCTTCTCTGTTGTGTCCAAACTGACCGACGTGCCCAAACGGATCCTGATCGGGCGCGCACTGCGCAGTGACCGGCTCGGGGAAACGCTCCTGCCGAAGCGCATCGCCCTCCCCGTCTTCGCCTCCGACCCCCTCTCCTCCGTGGCGTACGCGCCCGGCGAGGTGCTGCTGGTCCTGTCCATCGCGGGCGTGTCGGCGTACCACTTCAGCCCCTGGATCGCCGTCGCGGTCGTCGTGCTGATGTTCACCGTGGTCGCCTCCTACCGGCAGAACGTGCACGCGTATCCGAGCGGTGGCGGCGACTACGAGGTGGCCAACACCAACCTCGGCCCGAAGGCCGGGCTCACGGTCGCCAGCGCCCTGCTCGTCGACTACGTCCTCACCGTCGCCGTGTCCATCGCCTCCGGCATCGAGAACCTCGGCTCCGCCGTGCCGTTCGTCGTCGAGCACAAGGTGCTCTGCGCGATCGCGGTGATCGTGCTGCTCACGCTGATGAACCTGCGCGGGGTGAAGGAGTCCGGCTCGCTGTTCGCGATCCCGACGTATGTCTTCGTCGCCGGCGTCTTCATCATGATCGCGTGGGGCGCGTTCCGCGGGCTGGTCCTCGACGAGACCATGCGGGCGCCGACGGCCGGCTATGAGATCAAGGCGGAGCACCAGGGACTGGCCGGTTTCGCGCTGGTCTTCCTGCTGCTGAGGGCCTTCTCCTCCGGCTGTGCCGCGCTGACCGGTGTCGAGGCGATCTCCAACGGTGTTCCGGCGTTCCGCAAGCCGAAGTCCAAGAACGCGGCGACCACGCTCGCGGCGATGGGCCTGCTGGCCGTGACGATGTTCTGCGGCATCATCGCGCTCGCCATGACCACCAAGGTCCGCATGGCCGAGAACCCGGCCGAGGACCTGCTGAAGAACGGGGTCGCGATCGGCTCCGGCTATGTCCAGAACCCGGTGATCTCACAGGTCGCGGAGGCCGTCTTCGGCAAGGGCAGCTTCCTGTTCATCGTGCTGGCCGCGGCGACCGCGCTGGTGCTGTTCCTGGCCGCGAACACGGCGTACAACGGCTTCCCGCTGCTCGGCTCGATCCTCGCCCAGGACCGCTACCTCCCGCGCCAGCTGCACACCCGCGGCGACCGCCTCGCCTTCTCCAACGGCATCGTGCTCCTGGCGGGCGCGGCCGGCCTGCTGGTCTGGATCTACGGCGCCGACTCCACCCGCCTGATCCAGCTCTACATCGTCGGTGTGTTCGTCTCCTTCACGCTCAGCCAGACCGGCATGGTCCGGCACTGGAACCGCCATCTGGCGGCGGAGAAGGACGAGGCCAAGCGCCGCCACATGGTCCGCTCGCGGGCGATCAACGCCTTCGGCGCCTTCTTCACCGGCCTGGTGCTGGTGGTCGTCCTCGTCACCAAGTTCACGCACGGCGCCTGGGTCGCGCTGCTCGGCATGGTGATCTTCTACGCGACGATGTCCGCCATCCGTAAGCACTACGACCGCGTCGCCGACGAGATCGCGGCCCCCGAGGGACCGAGCGACGACAGCGTCCGCCCGTCCCGGGTGCATTCGGTGGTGCTGATCTCCAAGATCCACCGGCCGACGCTCAGGGCGCTGGCGTACGCCAAGCTGCTGCGCTCGGACACCCTGGAGGCGCTCAGCGTCAACGTCGACCCGGCCGAGACCAAGGCGCTGCGCGAGGAGTGGGAGCGGCGCGGGATCGACGTACCGCTGAAGGTCCTCGACTCGCCGTACCGCGAGATCACCCGGCCGGTCATCGAGTACGTGAAGAGCCTGCGCAAGGAGTCGCCGCGCGACGCGGTGTCCGTGATCATCCCCGAGTACGTGGTCGGCCACTGGTACGAGCACCTGCTGCACAACCAGAGCGCCCTGCGGCTCAAG